>CAZCAD010000046.1:0-11822 GCA_964496525.1 uncultured Flavobacteriales bacterium
CTTTGCTTTTGGTTAGAAGAGAGATAGTAGCTGAGGCCACTGAAAACATGCCTAGGACAGATTAATTCCCTGGGAATAGTTTAGGCCATTAGTTAAAGCATTAGTCTTTCAATCGCTCAGAGTACTCTCCCTTCCGAGTATCAACTCGAATCATGTCCCCGGTATCAATAAACAGTGGAACTCGAATTTCGGCTCCGGTATCGATAGTGGCGGATTTAAATGTATTTGTAGCCGTATCGCCTTTGACTCCGGGTTCGGTGTAGGTGACTTCTGCGTCGATATAGTTCGGTAATTCTACCGTTAACGGCAGTTCCTCTTCAGCGTGGAAAACAATCGTACAAATGATTCCTTCTTTCAAAAATCCCGGATTCTCAACCATTGTTCCATTGATGAAAACTTGCTCATAGTTCTCGGTATTCATAAAATGATAACCTTCTCCCTCTTGGTAGAGGTATTGATAACTTCTGGTTTCAATTCGCACCACATCAATCTTATGACCTGCAGAAAAAGTGTTGTCAACCACCTTTCCGGTTTCAATGTTCTTCAACTTTGTTCTTACGAAAGCCGGCCCTTTGCCCGGTTTCACGTGTTGGAATTCTACAATGGTCACAAGTTTTCCATTATGATTAATGCAAAGTCCATTTCTTATGTCCGCAGTTGACGCCATAATTTCTACATTGGTCCCTTAATAATACCGCGCTCCGATTTATTGATAAAATCGAGCACTTTTGTTCTTTGATCGCAATCAGGAATTTCCTTTTCTATTGCTTTTACTCCATTGGTAATGGAATCGTTCAGAACAAATAAAGTTCTGTAAATATCTTCAATAACCTTCACGTTTTCGTCGGTCATTCCCCTTCTTCGCAGACCAATTGCATTTATTCCGGCAAAAGTCAAAGGTTCTCTTGCCACTCTTACATAAGGCGGAACATCTTTTCGCACTTGCGACATTCCCGCGACAAAAGAGTGCTCACCTATATTGATAAATTGTTGCAATCCACACATTCCTTCAATAATCACCCAATCTTCTATGTTGCAATGTCCGGCAAGACCGGAATAATTTGCGATAATGACATTATTTCCAATAATACAATCGTGCGCGACGTGAACATATCCCATGATCAAACAATTGTTGCCAATTGCTGTTTTCATTCGTTCGGATGTACCACGATGAACCGTAGTTCCTTCACGAATCACCGTATTATCGCCAATTTCGGCGGTCGTATATTCACCTTTAAACTTAAGGTCTTGGGGAATGGCAGAAATAACAGCACCCGGATATATCTGACAGTTTTTACCAATTCTCGCGCCGGGATAAACAGTCACGTTTGGACCAATCACGGATCCTTCTCCGATTTCAACATCTTCATAAATGGTAGTAAATGGTTCAATGACCACATTTTCTGCAAGTTTAGCGTTTGGATTTATGTTCGCCTGATTGCTTATCATTCAGTTTTATCTTTGATCACCTGTGCCAGCATTTCTGCCTCCATCACAGCTTTGCCATTCACGTAAGCTTTTCCTCCCATTTGTACTAATCCCCGACGAATAGGTGAGCGCAAGAATAGTTGAAAAACCACTGTGTCTCCAGGTCGAACCATGGCCTTGAATTTTGCACTGTCGATTTTCATGAAATACGTAGAGTACAGATGTGGCTCATCGACTTGATGAAGTGCGAAAATTCCTCCAACCTGGGCCATTGCCTCTACCTGAAGGACTCCCGGAAAAATAGGATTGCCAGGAAAGTGACCGGTGAACATTGGCTCGTTCATCGTAATATTTTTAACTCCTACGATCGAATCTTCTGTTATTTCAAGAATTTTATCGATCATTAAAAATGGATATCGATGAGGCAGCATTTTTTCAATCTGCAGGCAATCATAAAGGGGTTCCTTGCTTAGATCAAAATCAGGACCCCTGGTTGCAGCTTTTCTAAAATGTTCTTTGAGAATTTTCGCGAACTTAATATTGCCACTATGTCCTGGTCGCGCCGCCAATATGTGCCCTCTAATTGGTTTTCCAATAAGGGCCAGGTCTCCAACAATGTCCAATAATTTATGTTTGGCGGGTTCATTTTCGAAATGAAGTTTCGTATTGTTCAGGGTGCCAATGCCATCAATCTCAATGGAAAGATGTTCCATATCAAGTAATTTTGCCAATCTATCTAATTCTTCTTGTTGAATATTTTCACGCTCGATTAAAACAATGGCATTATCCAAAGTCCCGCCTTTGATCAAATCATTTTTTGCTAAATATTCCAATTCTCTCAGAAATACAAAAGTTCGACATTGCGAAATTTCCTTTTCAAAATCCGATATTTTATACATTGAAGCGTGTTGGGTTCCAAGTACGGGAGAATTATAATCCACCATCACTGTAATTCGATACTCACTATCAGGTATGGCAAGAAATTCTATTTTTTTCTCAGGATCTTCCCACTTAATATTTTCTTCAAGTTCTAAATATTCGCGCTCTGCCTCTTGTTCAATTAAGCCCGCATTATTAATTGCTTTTACAAAAGGGTAGGCACTTCCATCCATAATTGGAACTTCCGGGCCGTCTAATTTAATGAGAGCATTATCCACCTGTTGGGCATACAAGGCAGCGAGAAGGTGTTCAGTTGTATAAACTTTCGCACCTTTTTCTTCTAAAGTAGTTCCCCTATCCGTAGACACCACATTTTCAATATCAGCCCTGATGATGGGCTCACCCTCAAGGTCCGTTCGTTGAAATCGGTATCCGTGCCTCCCGTCAGCAGGACATATTGTTAAATTCACCTTTATTCCGGTGTGCAATCCAACTCCATTTAATTTGATTTCGCTCTTCAGCGTTTTTTGCTTCTCAGCCATTCGATTGGGACTTGTTCTTTAATTCTTCTAATTCCTCTTCAACTTGCTTTAAACGATCGAGGATTTGTGGTAGTCTGCGACTGGCAAACCATAGCTTCTTTTGTTCTTCGGCTTCAATGGCCGGTGATCCAAGCAAAACAGCGTCTTTGATACTAACTCCCCTCGCCACTCCGGATTGGGCGCCAATCTTTATTCCATCTGCCATTTCAGAATGACCAACGATACCTACCTGTCCTCCCAACATCATATTTTTACCCAATTTAGTTGAGCCGGCTATACCCACTTGCGCTGCCATTACTGTATTGTCTCCTACAACAACGTTATGCCCGATCTGCACGAGGTTATCAAGTTTTACTCCTTTTCGAATAATTGTTGAACCTAATGTGGCACGATCAACACATGTATTTGCACCAATGTCTACGTGATCTTCGAGGATTACGTTACCTATTTGCGGCACTTTATCGTAGTTATTTTCTGAGTTAGGAACAAAGCCAAAGCCGTCAGCTCCAATTATTGCTCCGGCATGCACTGTACAGTCATTTCCTACAATACAGTCCCTATATATTTTGGCTCCTGAATAAATCTTAGAATTATCACCTATAACCACATTATCGCCAATATAGGCTTGCGGATAGATATGGACATTATTTCCAATTTTGCAACCTCTCCCGATATAAGCGAAAGCACCTACGTAAAGATCCTCTCCTAAACTGGCTTCTTCAGATATAAAAGAGGGCTCCTCAATCCCCGGCTTTCTGGTAACAGCTTGATCGTACATTTCCAGAAGCATTGAAAAACTGCTATAAGCTTCTTTCACTTTTATTAGTGTGCAATTCGATGAAATTTCCTGCTGAGGTGAAAAGCTGTCATTTACGATCACAATTGAGGCTTCTGTCGAGTAAATATGTTCTTCATATTTTGGATTGGCCAGAAATGACAATGTCCCTTTTTTCCCTTGCTCAATTTTAGACAGCCCATTCACGGTAACCTCAGGGTTTCCAATGATTTCACCATCTAATATGTCTGCTATTTGCTGCGCAGAAAAGTTCATTTTTCCAAAAGTAGTAATTAAATATGCGAGGCTATATACAGAAACACGAAGTTTTCAACAAATAGTTTGCTATTTTTTGACTTATTTTTAACCCGATTTTAATCGATTTTATGGTAGCAGAGTGCGTATTTTTCAACCGGCTGTAAGAATGACGAAAGATAGAGGTTATCAGAAGCACTTATTAAGTCACGAACTGATCCATCTTTCGACAGAATATTGATCTGCTTAAAATCGTGTGTATATGCCTCGTTTACTAACTTTTCGCTAATAACAAAGAAATCGATGTCATTCGCCGAAAGATCCAGCTTTTCCATTATTCCCTGCCTTTTAGCCGCTATCTCATCATCGGTAAAGGCCTCCGAAGAAATTTCTGTTTTGAATAATTTCCTGGAAATGATCCCATTACACAAAGTTGACAAGATCCTATCATCAGAATTTTGCCAAACCTTTAGACAGGAAAGAATGTCACTATCGTCTATAAGTGAGAAACTATCGAGTAAGGGTGGATTATTGGCAAATTCTACTCTCCCGATTTCTGATTTCAAAAAAAGTTCCAAACTCGGTGTTGAAAACAATTCTGCTCCCTCAGCAAAAAGTTCTCTCGCTCGTCTCAAAGTATTGGTCAGCATATATTCAGACGAAACAACTGTTTTATGCATATAGACCTGCCAGTACATAATTCTTCTTGCAGAAATGAAATTTTCAATCGAATAGATTCCTTTTTCTTCTACGACCAGCACATCGTCGACGACATTTAGCATTTTAATAATTCAGAACCAATAATTCCTTCAGAAACTCCGGTGAAAAAACTATCGCGCTGCAAGTAGTCAAGTCGATCCATATCCAATTGACTTGAAACCAGTTGATGAAGAAATTTCTTTGGATGTTCGTCCATGAAAATTTGAATAGCCGTTGCCAATTTGCCATCAAATTCCTGATCTAATCGTTGCATGAACAAGAGCGAAACTTCTTCATGATTCAATGATCCCAACAGTGCTCTCTCTAATGTATGTGAAAATGGACCATGACCGATATCGTGGAGCAAGATTGCTGCTGTGGCTCCAAGTCTCTCTTCTTCGGAAATTTCAATTCCCTTAGATCGTAAAACCGTTATAGCCTTATCCATCAAATGCATAGCCCCGAGAGCATGGTGAAAGCGCGTGTGATTCGCTCCCGGATAGACAAGATGAGAAAGCCCTAATTGTTTGATTCTTCTTAGCCGCTGAAAATAAGGATGCTCGATTAAATCGAAAAGGAATTCGTCCGGAATTGTAATAAAGCCGTGTACAGGATCGTTAATTATTTTTCTTTTATTAGAAGTGTTTGAAAGCGGTTTCAAATCCTTATGTTTGCTGTACATAGTGTCTGGTCGGAAACTCTACAAAATTAGAAAAGTTTCTTTTTGCGATATTTTCATTTTCCTCAAATTCTTGATACTTAGGCATCAAGAATTCTCAAAAAAGAAAAATCTCACCTGCCTAGCCGGTAGGCAGGTCAAAAACAACTCTTTTCATAAAAATTGACAGTTTCCGACCAGACACTATATAAGCTTCAAAACTAATTAAAAATTAAGAGATGGACGCAACGATCCTTTGGGCAGATGATGAAATTGATTTACTAAAGCCACACATTCTATTTTTAGAGGAAAAGGGCTTTGCAATCGACACCGTTAATAATGGGTCGGATGCCGTGGAAATGGCCGCGGAAAAACACTATGATATTATTTTTCTTGATGAAAATATGCCAGGACTGACCGGATTGGAAACATTGGCCAAAATCAAAGAGAAAAATCAGAATGTACCGATTATCATGATTACAAAAAGTGAGGAAGAGCATATCATGGAAGAAGCGATCGGCGGACAGATTTCTGACTACTTAATCAAACCTGTGAACCCAAATCAAATTCTTCTATCGCTTAAGAAAAATTTGAATGAAAAAGATCTGGTAAGCGCCAAAAACACTCAGGATTATCAGGTTGAATTTCGACATATAGGGATGCGATTAAATGATCGCCTGGATGCCAATGAATGGGCCGAGGTCTATTCTCAGTTGGTGAATTGGGAAATTAAACTGGAGAAATCTTCGGATGAGGGAATGAAAGAGGTTTTTGAAATGCAGAAGAAGGAAGCCAATACTCAGTTTTGCAAATTCATTGACCGAAATTATCGAGACTGGCTAAATGGTGACGAAGATGCTCCACTCTTGTCTCATCAGCTCCTTGACCAAAGGGTATTTAGTCGATTGGAGGATAAACCGGCGTTTTTAATCGTTATCGATAACTTTCGTTATGATCAATGGCTGGTTTTGAAGCCGGTGATTAGTGAGTTCTTCAATGTGGATCACGAAGAATTATTCTATTCGATTCTGCCGACGGCTACACAATATGCCCGAAACGCCATATTCGCGGGTATGATGCCATTAGAAATCGAACAGCAATTTCCAAAGCTTTGGAAAAATGAAAATGATGAGGGTGGAAAAAATATGTTTGAAGAAGAATTGTTGCGAGAGAACATGCGAGCGCGTCAGATGACTCAAAAAATGTCTTATAACAAAGTAGTTAAACTTGATTTTGCCAAGCGTCTTGTTGACCGATTTAATGAGTTGTTGCAAAACGATCTGAACGTTATTGTCTACAATTTTGTAGATATGCTTTCTCACGCCAGAACTGAAATGGAGGTTCTTAAAGAATTAGCAGACGACGAAGCGGCATATCGCTCTTTAACCGCTTCCTGGTTCAATCATTCTCCCCTAAAGGAGTTGTTTAAAAAAATATCGGATGAAGGAATAAAAACCTTCTTAACTACAGATCACGGAACGATTCGAGTTGATAATCCGGTTAAAATTGTCGGTGATAAAAACACCAACACGAACTTGAGGTACAAAGTTGGAAAGAACCTAAATTATAGTGAGAAAGAAGTAATTGTGGCGAGTAATCCTCGTGATATCATGTTGCCGCAGGAAAATGTGAGTTCTCAATTTGTATTTTCAAAGGAGGCGGATTTCTTTGCTTATCCAAATAATTACAACTATTACGTCAACTATTATAACGACACTTTCCAACATGGAGGTGTTTCTATGGAGGAAATGATCATTCCATTTATTGAATTAAGCCCGAAATAGTCGCAATATAAGTTTAACCTGAATAATTCATGAATAATCTATTACTCATCCCAATCACCTGCCATTCAAGCACTTGCTCGAATTTTGGTACTCAAGGTAGCTCGCTACGTCTCCCTACCTTACCGGCAGGCAGGCGTTCCAAAATTCTGTGCGAGCACTTGACTGTCAGCTACTTGAAATGCTCATAACGAAGATTCATGAATTATTCAGCTTAGATGACAATCACGATTTCTTCATTGGAGGATTTACCCGATGCGGTGGAAAAATTTCGATCCGAAGTTGGAGAATCACGGAAATTTGCACTTTTCGGTGAAATGGGGGTTGGTAAAACCACTTTTATCAATGAATTGATGCGTCAGATGGAGGTAAATGACCATACTTCTTCTCCCACATTTTCTATTATCAATGAATATTTTTCCGTAAATTATGGTTTAATATACCATTTAGATTTTTACCGGATAGAGAATGAGTTGGAGGCTGTAAATTTAGGAATTGTGGAAATTTTTGAAGCAAATAACTATTGCTTTATCGAATGGCCGGAAAAAATAGCTAACCTTCTTCCCAAAAATTTCGTAAATGTGATCATTAGTAAGCAAGACGATTGTAGATATATAGAGATTCAATCATGATTACGGATCCAGAGACATTAAAATCGCTGATGACAGAAGGCTCACTTCTCCCTCAAGAGGAGATGCTAGCGATTGGGAGGAAAAAGGGAAAATTGATGATTGGAATTCCGACAGAGACCACTTACCAGGAGAAACGTGTTGCTTTAAATCCTGAATCAGTGCAGTTTTTGGTTAATAACGGGCATCGAATTGTTGTCCAGACCGGAGCGGGTATCAATTGTCGATATGGGGATAACGATTATTCAGAAGCCGGAGCGGAGATCACTGAGGATCGGTCGGAGGTTTTCAAGGCGAACATCATTCTAAAAGTAGCTCCACCAACGGATGAAGAAATCGGCATGATGCCCGGAAATCAAACCTTGATTTCGGCTTTACAGTTGACGCTACAGCCCAAAAAGACGCTGGTTAGCCTGATGAAGAAGAAGACTACGGCTATTGCTTGGGATTACATTCAGGATGAGCACGGCATTTTTCCCGTTGTAAGAGCGATGGGAGAGATCGCCGGAAATACTTCAATTTTAATTGCAGCGGAACATCTGTCAGATTATAAGACCGGAAAAGGTATTATGATGGGGGGTGTTGCCGGGGTACAACCGGCTTCGGTCGTTATTCTTGGTGCCGGTACGGTAGGTGAGTACGCTTGTAGAACGGCATTAGGTCTTGGCGCATCAGTAAAAGTATTTGATAATTCTATCTCGAAATTGAGGAGATTGCATAATGATATTGGGAGTCGTGTTTATACTTCGGTTATTCAGCCTAAATTATTAAGTAAGGCCATTCAACGGGCGGATGTCGTAATAGGGGCTATACGAGCTTCATTTGGTCGAACGCCCTGCATCGTAAATGAGGGTATGGTTGAAAGCATGAAGTCTGGTTCTGTAATCGTTGATGTCAGTATTGACCAGGGCGGATGTTTTGCAACTTCAAGAGTGACCAATCATGAGGAACCAACTTTTGTCAAACATGAAGTCATTCATTACTGTGTTCCAAATATTGCCTCTCGCGTATCCCGAACGGCATCCAATGCACTGAGTAATATATTTTCGCCGCTACTTTTGAATATCGGTGAAGTAGGCGGATGTCGGGATATGATCAAAAGAGATCCCGGATTCCGAAGTGGAGTCTACATCTATCAAGGAAAATTGACCAGTGAAATACTAGGAAAAGTATTTGACCTGCCGTTCAAAAATATTGAGCTTTTACTGGCGGCGCTTTAAATTCTACCACTGAAATAATGGAAGATCTTTCATCATACCAAGTACCTCTGTTTTAACTGAACTGATCTTAGAATCGTCGTCTTTATTCATTAAAACCGTATCGATCATTTCAACTATTTTAGGAATATCGTTAATGCCAATTCCTCGTGTGGTTATTGCCGCAGTACCAAGACGAATCCCTGAAGTGACAAACGGTGATTCTGTATCGAAGGGAACCATATTTTTATTTACAGTAATGTCGGCTTTGACCAGGGCATCTTCAGCTTCCCTACCCGTCAAGCTTTTTGATCTAAGATCGATTAGCATTGAATGGTTATCCGTTCCTCCTGATATGATTTGATATCCTTTGTCAACGAAACCTTTTGCCATCTCACTGGCATTGTCCCTGACATTTTGCATGTAAGTTTTAAAACCGTCGGTTTTAGCCTCTTTAAAAGCGATAGCCTTAGCAGCAATAACATGCTCCAGCGGACCACCCTGAGAACCCGGAAAGACAGCTGAATCCAACAAGGAAGTCATTTTTCTTATCGTTCCTTTTTTAGTTGCAATTCCCCAGGGATTTTCGAAATCATGCCTAAGCATAATAACTCCACCTCTTGGGCCTCTTAATGTTTTGTGAGTAGTTGTGGTAATAATGTGACAATGATCAAAAGGATCTTTGAGCATACCTGTGGCAATCAATCCCGCAGGATGCGAAATGTCAGCGAGGATGACCGCCTCAACTTCGTCAGCAATTTTTCTCACTCTTTCGTAATCCCAATCGCGGGAATAAGCCGATGCGCCAACGATGATTAATTTTGGTTTGTCGCGAAGCGCGATCTCTTCCATCTGATCATAGTCAACCTGGCCGGTTTCTCGATTCACCCCATAAAAAGAATTCTCAAAACGCTTGCCGGAGAAATTTACCGGTGAACCGTGAGTCAAATGTCCGCCGTGAGATAAATCAAATCCCAGTATTCGATCTCCCGGGTTTAAACAAGCCAGTGTAACCGCATAATTGGCCTGCGAGCCTGCATGCGGCTGCACATTAGCCCATGTTGCCCCAAATAGCTCCAGAAGTCGATCAATGGCCAGTTGCTCAACTTTATCAACAACTTGGCAGCCGCCGTAATATCTTTTATTCGGTAGTCCCTCGGCGTATTTATTTGTTAGTACGGAACCCATAGCCTCCATGACTGGGTCACTGACAAAATTTTCTGATGCGATTAGCTCAATTCCCTCAAGCTGCCTGATTTTTTCTTCTTGAATAAGATCGAAGACTGCGCTATCTGCTGACATTGATTTTTAGTTTTTTACGAAAGTAAAAAATGTTCTGTCATTCCTTCTCCGTATTTGGCAAAAATTTGAAGATTATGCTAAGTATCATTAGCGGGATAAAGGATTGAGCGAGCATCATAATTGTGTGAATTGCACCATAAAGTTCTTGCCCAAATCCCGTTAACCAGCCAAATACAAATAAAATTCCTGAAACAATAAAGAGACCTGCAAACATAAGAAGAGTGGTTATGTTATAAGCTCGCTTTTTAAAGCCGATGTGAATGATTAATAGTGTCATTCCTAAAAATAACAGATAGAAGAGGATGGTTAAAATCCACTTTAAACTTAGGATTTCCCCGGGTAGCCATTCCAATAGGGAGTTAAACTCCGGTCGCGCCTGATTCCTTCTTTCCCCCGTTAGAGTTAAATAAATCCAATTAATGTTGATAAAGAAATAGTCGCGAATAAATCCGAGAAGAATAATTCCTGGAATCGCTATGTAAAGTTTAATCTTGCGGCTCATTCGCCCCGTATTTTTTCGCCCACCACCACCAGAGGTAGAAGATCATGCCGTAAACAATTATAACATAGGTGTATTTATGGTTAAAGTCGAGTGCGGCCGGATAGCTGTCGTAAATCAAAAGCAAACAGACAATTCGCAAAACATTGATTAAATAGATAAGGAGGATTCCGAGAGGTATGAACCACAGTTTTGATTTTTTATTGCCGGGAAGTATTCCGATTAAAATGGCGAAGACTGCCCACAGCTTAAATCCATTACACTCATCACCGATCCATACTCCGATTCTCATTTGTGGATCCACCGTCAGGATGATGTGATCGCTTTCTATCTCAATGTCTGCTATAACGCCGAATAAATCAAAAATCCACTGTCCAAATACCGCGATGCTGTAATTCAAAGATTCATCAATGGCCGTGTAGTCTTTAATGACCAGGTAGTACAACAAAATCCAAGCGACATAAATACCACCACCAACCAACAAAAAGCGGAGGATTTTTTTTTGAAATAATCCTTTCATCGAAAGCTCGAAAGAAATTGTGTTTCCCGGAGAAGGATAAACTCTTATTTATTTATGGTATAAATCTTTCTTATTCCTAAGAAAGCTCCGGCAGCTATAAGAAATCCGATTCCACCGTCAATTGGAATGCAAGGAGGATCCCAACAAGGTGGATCGCCTGAAGGCCCGGAAGTACTAGGAGGTGGGCCTCCCGGAGGCTGAGCAAAATTAATAAGGCTTATACCCAGAGTAACGGTAAATAACAATAGACGTAAGGCTATTGACTTAAATGTTAATTTCATCTCAATTTAAATTTGTCTGCTAAAGTACCAGTTTTTTAAATCTAACTGCTAAAATACCAGTTTTTTACTAATAGTTTGATTTGAATCCTGTATGGTGAAAATATGAACACCTTTCAGACTCTCCGGAAGATGTATAATATTACTTCCCTCTGTTAATTGAGTGTTAATTGTATATACTTCTTTTTGTCCTAAAATGTTAATCACGGTAATATGAACCGGACCATTAAATGAAACATCGCTTCGAATGTCTAAGGTGTGTCCCATTTGCGTAATCGAAATACTTTCATCCGACAGCTCATTGATATTTGCAAGCGACGCTCCACCTGCGTTCGCATCATTGCTAAAGAAAAGCGTGAATCGATTGTTTTCTGCCACATC
>CAZCAD010000047.1:0-11780 GCA_964496525.1 uncultured Flavobacteriales bacterium
GTTTTTTTTGCCATGCACATTCAGTTGTTATAATGTCTAATAAAAAAAACAAATTAATTAATTCACTCCGATTCTTTTTCAAGGATCGGAGTTTTTATTTACAGCTATGAAGAACATAATAATAATACTGATCCTGCTCTTTGCAAGCAAGTCCGTCGATGCTCAGGAATGGACACTTCAAGATTTCTTTGTTTACGATGCCGAATTGGAACAAAAGATTGACGAATACTTCGATGCCCTCAGTGATACTGCTAAAATTGGTCAAATGATTATTCCCGCAGCCGGAGGCCGTGGAAAACCGATGAAACACATCAATTCTCTCATCCGTAAAAATTACATCGGGGGTGTGTTGCTGTTAAACGGAACAAAGGACGGCTTCACGAGTATGGTTGAGAATTTTAACCAGCTCAATTTTGACCACGGTGGCTTACCTTTAATCTATTCCGCAGATGCCGAACCCAGTCTCATCGGATATAAGATTAAAGGCTGTATGCCGGTTAAAAAGGCGAATCTCATGATCTCAAGGGCTGAAGTTCGAAAGTTCGCACTGAGCATTTGTAAAGACCTGAAGGACATCGGAATCAACTATAACTACGCTCCTGTGGTCGATATGTCACCGAATGAGGCAATCACCTATCGGGCCTTCGGAAATAATGCGGACACAGCCCAAATTTGGTCGCGAATTTTTATTGAAGAGACTCAGAAAAATCGAATCGTCGCAACTGCGAAACACTTTCCCGGACATGGCTATGTTGTCGGCGACACCCATAAAAAGCTCGTTTACATCGATGGGGAAATGAAAGAAGTAGCAAACTATGATCCTTTGATTAAGGCAGGTGTTCTGTCGATCATGGTGGCTCACATCGCCATTAAAAACAATGAAGCGTATAATACAAAGGATTTGCCTTCCTCCTGTTCAAGAAAGATTGTGACGGATTTACTGAAACGAGAAATGAATTTCAAAGGACTCGTTGTGACTGATGCGATGAACATGGGAGGCGTCTCCTCCATTCCCAACTGCGAATTAAAAGCGGCTCAAGCCGGTTGTGATTTAATTCTAATGCCAATCGATGAAGAAAAAGCGCTGAAAGATATTCTCGGGCAGGTGAATACAGACGAGGACTTCAAGAGACAAGTCTATGCCTCTGTAAGAAAGATTATTCGCCTGAAGATTTGCTTAGGTTTGATGTGAGATAGATGGGAGACGGATGCTGGATGCTAGTGTAGTGATGTGGGAATCGAAGCAGAAATCTGGATTGATTCTCAACTCATTGTTCTTTGCTTACAAGGAGGCCCTGGCTTTGCCGAGTGAAGCCCAACATCCGGCGTTCAGTTTAGCGTTTAGCGTCCAAAAAAAAGACCTCTCCCTATAAATCGGGAAAAGTCCTCTTTGTCTTCATTTTGCTTTACTTATTCGCCGCTGTCACACTCTCCACCGTCACATTCACCGCCATCGCACTCACCCCCGTCACATTCCATACCGTCGATTAATGTGTCGTCAATGTACACGTCGGCTGTGTCGTTATCAATAACGTCATCGATTACGTCATCAACTACATCGGTTGTGGTATTGTCGGTAGTCGTCTCATCTTCCTCGGCTGCTCCGCAACTGGAAATTGCAAATGCAGCAAAAACCATTGCCGGTAAAATAAATGAACTCGCTTTTTTAATTAATTTGATTCGTTTCATAAAATTGATTTTGGTAGTATATCCGCATCCAGAGGCTGAGGTCACCCATCTTAACAGATTTTAACAATTCGTGCTTGGTTTTTGGGCGTTATCCGTCAGCTGACGGATCGGGCTATCACTACTCGCTTCCCTGATGTTCTCCGCCTGGGGCGGATCAATCAGGAAGAGCTCAAACAGGCCGTTCTATCCCTAACGCGCTATTTCTGTAAACTTTATTTCTGTAGAGACCCTAAGAGTTCCCCTTCTGAAAATCAGCCAAAAATTTCTCCAGGCCAATATCAGTCAGTGGGTGATTTAAAAGTCCCATAATGGACGAAAGCGGTCCGGTCATAACATCCGCCCCTACCTCAGCGCATTGAATAACGTGCATGGTGTGTCGAATCGAAGCCGCGAGAATCTGTGTTTCAAAAAGATAATTGTCGTAGATTAATCGAATCTGGGCAATTAAATCCACACCGTCTGATGAAACGTCATCTAACCTTCCAATAAAAGGAGAAAGATAAGTTGCTCCCGCCTTCGCTGCTAAAATGGCCTGACCCGCTGAAAACACCAAGGTGCAATTGGTTTTAATCCCTTTATCGGAAAAATATTTGATCACCTTGATACCATCCCTGATCATCGGAATTTTTACAACAATATTGTTGTGTAATGCAGCCAGTGCTTCACCCTCCTTGATCATTCCGTCCACATCCGTCGCGATGACTTCAGCACTTACATCTCCGTCTACAATGTTGCAAATGTCAATATAGTGTTGAATAATATTGTCATGACCGCTTATCCCCTCTTTCGCCATGAGCGAAGGATTGGTGGTTACTCCATCAAGAATTCCAAGGTCATTGGCTTCTTTTATCTCATCAAGATTGGCTGTGTCAATAAAGAATTTCATCGCGATTATTTTGCTTGTCCCGATGGTTGCTGAGCTGCTCCACTGAGCCAGCCGAAATGTGTCGAAGCATTAATCGGGGGTTTGTTGTAGATCACAAATATACTGTCTGAGGGCAGAGGTTTGAAAAAATGTTATTAACAGATTTTGAACGCAGTAAAGAATCGCAAAGATTTCTGATCCTAGCGGAGAAGCCATTAAGGAATTAAGACCCTACAAAACTTTGAATCGCACTAATTAAGCCAATCTTTCAGGCTCTTGATAAAGAACTCTTGCCGGTCAATGAAAACATTGTGTGAGCAGTTATCAAGGTACTTAAGCCGGTCTTTACCTATAATAGCTCGAAGGTCTTCTACTTGCTGATTTGAGTACAAGCCATCTTCCTTACCATATAAGCCAAACAATTGAATTCCCGATTTTTTGAGAGTTTTGATCTCATCACTTAAATCTATGGTGGTGTATTGCTCATTATTTGAAAATCCTTGTGGAGCTTCAAATTCCATTTTTGAACCATATTCAATTAAGACGCTATCTGTTCTATAGCGCTGATAAATTATCTTGGCATCTTCGCTCAGGCTGTCTGCGAAATAGAAACCATTCTGCAATGCATGTGTGAAACAATATGCTGCATACTCCATAGTAGTAGAATCCATATCTTCAAGTAGTTTTATGTAACGAAGATTTTCGGTATTCTTCTTCTCCGTATAAATGTCTTTACAAGTTCTTAGGATAGTTTTGAAAGTCTCCTGCAAAGAAACAGGTGCTCCAATCAATACAATAGAATTTACTTTTTTTGGGTACTTTACAGCAAATTTAGTCGCAACTACTCCTCCAAAACTATGTCCCAGAAAATTGAGGCTTTCTAAACCAAGTGAATCCGAAATACTCAATATGTCTTTAAACGTCTCCTTAAACTTAAATTTGGCATTTCGGTCTGTAGATCGACCTTCTCCTCTACGGTCATAAATGACGACAAAGAAGCCCTCATCTGATAATTTCTCAGCCGTTGTTCTCTCAAAGTTCGCTGAATTAAATCCTGGTCCGCCATGTAAAAAAACCAGTGGTGTTGAAGATTTATAACCAAAAGTCTTAACGTATAAATTCTGTGCCTTGATGCCTTGCATTAACGCACTCACCAATAACACGAACATGACTGTTTTTATAACTTCAAATCGCATATTACTTCGGGAAAAAAGTAAGATAAATCTAATAAAACTCAGGAAAACTCTCTAAATATATTTAAGCTCTTAGTTTATTGTTAATGTTCGTTTTTTGGCGATTAACAAGGTATTGGTTCCTTCGATCTTTTCATATTTCGTGAAATCCAGCTCAGCCCTAAATTCATACATTATTTCATCCATTTTATTATCCTCCGGCACATTAATTCCGGCATTAAAAATCACATATCCCTCATTATCAACTAATGGAATAAGCAATTCCCAAAACTTAAAAGAATAATATTCAGCGGGAACATCGGCATCAATAAACAAGTCGATAATGATTATACCGTATTGGTTTTGGCAATGCTCAACAAAATGAAATGCGTCAGCGGAAATAACATTCAGATCATCGCTATTTGACATCTGGAATTCTTCTTCGGCGATTTTAATAACCGCCTCATCAATCTCAATGGCTGTTATTTTTCCCTGAAAATCAAATTTATTTCTAAGGGTCTGTATAACGCTTCCTGCTCCAAATCCTAACAAGAGGATTTCTGATTCCGAATCGATCTCCACTTTTGTCAGACCATATTTCAAGATACGCTGAAGAGAGCCGTAGGAATAATTAGCATTTTCGCCATCAAGAATTTTTCTTCCGTTTGTCCAGGTGATTTCAAGTTTGCCGTTCATTTCAGTGTCAACCTTTTTCGTTATTGGCCATATATAGCTTATTAATCGTTTCATGCAATTATATCCGATGCTCGAATATACTGTATATGTTCATTCTCCAAAAATGCTTAATCTATGATCCATAGATAAAATCGAAGAGATCACACATCACTCAATCAAATAAAACGGAGAGCTGAAGTCATGAGGTACCGCGTCTCTCCGCCAAAAGCGGATCGTTCGGGAACAAATGCGGACTGAGCATTTGATTCGACTAGCCACGCCAAAGGCGTGGAGTCTCACTAAAAAGCGGGTAAGCTACCTGTATCGCACCGCTACGACTGTCTACCCTTGCTATGTTCCCATCCTGGGGGATTCAACAGGAGCTGGTCGTACAGGACTTACCCGCCAACAAAAATAGGAAAAGAAACGAGTTTAAGGGGTCTCTTGGCTCGCTTATTTTGGCCGGAATGTATTTAGCAAAAGGGTGACGATCACGCGATTCTGTAATTTGAACTGAAGGAATAATTCCGCCTTCGATCTTTCTTGCATAAAAAAAGCCGTTCTCCCGATGAATGGGGAAAACGACTTTTATTAGTGAATTCTTATTATAGTTTCACAACCTTCTTAGCTATAACAGCTTTAGACGATCGGATATTGATGAAATATATTCCATCTGTTTCTTTACTCAGGTCAAGCAAGACGTTGCCCTTAATGTTTTTCTTAATAAGAATCAATCTTCCGGTCACATCCCGAACTTCAATCGCGTCGAGTTGAGTTGTTACATTGTTCAAGTTAACAAGCAACTGACCCGTCGTTGGATTTGGATAAATCTCAACTCGACTCAAGTCATCCTCATCAATGTTAGTCCCGTCAACGGTGACGGTGATGTAGTCTGTCTTCGTCTCGGTATCACTTCCTGCCGAATTAGTTGCCGTCAGCGCAACTGTATATGTGCCGGCTGTACTGAATAGTACGGATGGATTTTGATCCGTTGCACTGGAAGCCGAGTAACTCCATCCGGTTCCCGGAGTGATATTCCAGAGCCAGGAAGTTGGCGTGTTAGTCGATAAGTCAGTGAAGTTTACCACTGTTCCTTCAAACACCGTTGTAGCGTCGGCCACAAAATCTGCCGCCGGGGTAACCGTCGCACCCGATGCCAGGACAACTACTTCATAATCTTCTACCTCACCCCATGTCGAAGTTCCACACGGATCAATCGGACCATCATCCGGCAGGTATGAAAGCCTGACACGCATTGTGGTTGCACCCAATGTTGCACCAGCAGGAACGTTCACTGTGAAACTGATCGGTATCGAAGTCGTCGCAGCATAAGTAATTATTCCTATGGTTTCTCCGGCATCTGCAAAATCGCTGTCCTGATTCCAATCAACCCAAACCGCAACCTGATCATCAATATATCCCGGACCACCACCTGAAGCTAATGTAGTTACTGTGATAGTTCCCGATCCACTTTGAACCATATCGGTTGACTCGGTAGATGTATAATCGAAATAGTTTAGGCAAATTGTTGTATTGTCAATGGTTCCCAATTCAACTCGAGAAATGTATTCATCACAGTTTGAAGATGTCGCTGCACAAGGTCCAACAACAGTTGTCACTTCAATGTAATCCGTTTTTGTTTCAATATCGGATCCAATTGAATTTGATGCATCCAACGTAATTGTATAGAATCCTAAAGTAGTAAAAGTAATCTGTGGATTTTGATCAGTCGCGGTAGTTCCTCCTGAATAGCTCCATCCTGTGGCCGGACTAACGGACCATGCCCAGGTATCCGGGGCATTTGAAGATAAATCCGTAAAGTTTACTGCAGTGCTCGGTAATACAACGGTAGCGTCTGCAACAAAATCTGCCACCGGCGCAGATGGTGCACAAGGCGAATAAGTACCATCCAAACTAATTGGATTCGTCCCAAGAGGATCCAGCCAGGGTCTGAGCCTTTCAGTTGCATCTGCTCCTTCTTGATCCCAGGCTCTGTTGAACTTACCGTAAAGATCATCGCTAAAGGGTGATGTGCAGAATGAAGATCCACCCGTCAGATGACCCACAATTCTATTATTGTTGTCAAAAATTGGTGCACCTGAGGATCCACCTTCAGTAACACCATGACCATTCGTTGTTGGTGCCCACTCAACTCCCCAGTGTGCATTTGACCAACCCGAATTCCAGGTTGTTGAATACAATGTCATTGTATAAGTAGAAATTTTCTTTTCATCTCCGGCAGGATGATGGATGCTGGCTCCACCTGCAGATCCGGCGGTTGCCATACTCCAACCTGCAAAATAAGGTCCATAAGAATCAGGAACATTTGACGTCATTTGTACAAGATAAAAGTCCGATCCGTCAACTTGAGATGGGGAACCAGCCGGAAAATCACCCCAGGAAGATGAGGCTCTAAAAATTCCTCCACTCATGGTTTCAGATAATGCTCCTGTATAGCCCGCTGTATTTCCGGGAACACAAGTTGGTCGCTGGTAATTGAAATACCACACACTTCCTGTAAAGGCCGTGCTTGTGGTAGGCGTACCGCAGTGATTCGCGGATAGAATGTATGGAGTACAATCCGTATTCGTATTATTGATTAATGAGGCTGTGCATAGATAGGTTCCGCCGTCCTCAAAGGTGTAACGAACGACCGCATCTCTCTGCTCCGTCCAACCTGTAATTTCAGTGCACGCCACATCAACTTCACAGCTTCCGTGAAGCTTGGTCGGCTCAATTTCCAACGTTCCATCCCTGAAAAAAGCGATTCGATCTTCAACGCCTCTGTAAAAGTAGGCGACTGATCGGATATTAATGACCGGTATTTCGGCAGATCCTGCAGGCATTAAGTACTCCAAAGTGATTAAATCACCTTCAACCATCTCCATCGCCATAAAGGTAGGCGTGCTTGAGGTATAGGCACCGATGTACTGGGAATGCCTGGCGTTATAAGCATGCAATTTCCCTCCTACAGGAATGCTTACATCTTCATTGAAGTAAAGGCCAAGAGCCTGTGCGCCGGGAATTTTAATTCCCAATCTCCACAGCAAATCACCGTTTGGGGTTTCCATCCAAGTTCCGTTGGACATAATATTAGCCGAAATATCGATGTTCACTCCAGCTCTGTAATTATCAAAGCGCCCATCTTTAGTGGCATCTTCGGCTTCAATCGCCGCCATATCCGGTGTAGCCAATATGATCGTTTCATAGGCCACCGAGTAAGGGGTAGTTCCGTAAATTTCAACTTTTTCAAAGGAAGTTGGTAATCCGCCTTGAGAGACTTGGGCATATGTACCAACCATTAATCCTGCACCAGCTATTGCTGACAGAAAGATTTTTTTCATGGTTACTTAGTTTTTTGAGGTTAAATTCTTAGTTTTTTTTGAGTGTAATTACTAACAAAAATAGAAAAAAATGTTGAACCGCAATAGCAACGGATGCTATCGATATATTTCATTCATCTCACAAACAGTATCTCTAAGCTCAATTTTTAACGATTTAGGCTTAAGGACCTCCATTTGTGAACCGTAAGAAAGTATTGTTCTTTTCAATTCCTCGGAAATAATAACCTCCAACTCGTATGTATTCCGTTTCTTCCCTTCTTTTATTAAGGTTTGGGTAGAATGTAGCGGTTGAGATTCGAGGTATTTCGATCCAATTTTATCCACTTTAATATGAACTTTTTCAGGACTGCTTTCATTCGCTGTTATCCCAATTGAGTGTTTGAAATATCGCTCAGAATGAAAATCAACTTTTTCTGTATAAATATCTTCACTCAAATCCAGATCCGCCATTCTATCTAATCCGAAGGTAATTACCTTTTTTTTGGAAAGATCAAATGAAATTAAATACCACCTGTTTCGATACTCTTTTAGCAAAAGCGGAACGACTTCCTTCGTCTTCGTCCTGCCATTGACAAAGCTTGTATAATTAAAATGTACGATCAACTTTTCCTGTATTGCAGTTAGCAATTCCGGCAATAAGTTACTACCGCCAACATGGTTCACGGTTTCAAATTGCACAAAGGTTTCTACGGATTCATCAAGTGGATTACTACTAATATGAACACGATCAAATATCTTATCAATTGCATACCCAAATTGCTTAAAAATTCCGACATCCCTGAACTGCATGAGCGTATTAGAGGCAAACTTTATGGCATCGACATCATCCTGGGACAAGGGAATCTTATCGATACTGTAATCTTCATCTTCGTAGAAATATCCCTTTTCGCGTTTACTGTACTTAATGGGCGCATCAAAATCCATTCGCATGGCGAACATGTCCTTTTCAATGGTTGAATCGCAGATGTCGTCGCCCTTTGATTCCCCAAATAATGCCTCTTCACAAGCCTGTCGAAGATCATCTTTCGTAGGAAATGGACGGTAAGGATTCCTCAAAGACCTGTCGATAACTCTATACCGAATTTGTGCATTTTTGATTTGAGACATGTAATTTTGCTTTGAACCGGCGTTAAGTTAAGAACCCATAAAACTCTTTAAAACGACTTCACTTCATTTGACCTAAAGTTATAAAACATATTAATTTTGCACTTATGATCAGAATGCTATTAATTCCTGCTTTGTTTCTCAGCTCTTATGGATATGCTCAGAAAACTGACAGCCTCACTCAAAACGGGCTAAGGGACAGCATTGTCACATATGCAACAAAGTTTCTTGGGACGCCATATGTCTGGGGTGGCCATAAGGAGGGTGGATTCGATTGTACCGGATTTGTTTATTATGTTTTCAAGAAATACGGAATTGTTGTATCACGGGCCAGTTCGGGTTACGAGAGCAAGGGAAATGAAGTCTCTTTGGAAGAGTCCGTTCCCGGTGACATTATTTTATTTACAGGAACAAATTCATCAGTTCGTAAGGTAGGTCATGCCGGGATCATCTATAAGAATGAGGACGGTCAAATAGATTTTATTCATAGCTCATCATCTAAAAGACATTTTGGAGTCGTGATAACCCGATACAATGACAGTGGTTATTTAAAACGATTTCTTAGAGTAATAAATGTTCTAAGCTGATGAAACCCTTTTTATTTTTTTTGATTGTCACTTTTGTCTATTCTTGCTCAAATACTCAAGAGGAAGATATAGTTGAAGATGGAACAGTACTATCCACCGCCCAATTGGATAGCTGTGATTGTGGTGATTTGATTATAGACTCAAGCGGATTTTATATAGATTCTGCAGAAGGGACAGTGTTTACAGGAGTCTGCACTGACTATTATCCGAATTCAACTGATAAATACATTGAAAAAAATATTTTGGAAGGACAGCTACATGGCAATGTGGTTTACTTCGACAGAAATGGAAAAGTCCTGATGGAGGAAGTTTATCAGGAGGGTAATAGAAAACGATCAGGCAAGGTTGATTTTTTAGTTTGTGATTGTACTGAATTGGAAAAGGTTCCAAATCCTGATCCTCAATTGCCCAATCGCTTTTTCCTGGATGAAATTCCGTATACCGGAAAATGTGAACAGTCTTATCCCGAATCCGCTCAAATTTATCTTGAGTCGAGCTATAAAGATGGCCTGCTTGATGGTACTAGTAAATATTATAATCATGATGGATCTGTACTGTACATGGAGCAGTACATCAAAGGAATTCTTGTGAAAACTTTCTATGAGGGTAGTTAGTTAGAAGTGGATTCCAACTTAACTCTTGACGGCTTTTTTTCGGTATAACCGAACAATTTGTAAAACTTAATGGCCTTCATTACACTTTCGGGAACATCCTCCTCCCAATTCTCTTTACCGTTCTGGATTTTGGCCAAAACCTCATCCGATAGAATATTAATTATCTTTTCGTCATATCCCTCAAAACCGGCAAGTTTGTTATTCTTGATCATAAAATCCAGAAGTCCTTCCATTTTTTCAGGAACTGTAAATGAGTCAATATCATGTATTTCGCCCGTAATAATATCTTTATGAGGGTAAACATACATTTTCACATTGTGACCAAAGCCACGTCCAAAAGCTTCTAACATCCCTCCATTCAATGTGGTATAATACTTCGCGTCAAAGATGCTTTGCAAATTATCGATTCCCAGGAGAACACCAATTTTTTGACCTCTTGTAATAAATGAGAGGTACTCGATCATCTTGTAATGTTTTAAATAATTTGAAACCATTACTGTATATCCCATTGATCCCAGGAGTTCAGCTCGATCAGCAAAATCTTCCTTCGAAATCTTGCCATCGGAAGTGAGATCCTTAAGCGTTAACTCAAGCAGAATCGTCACATTCTCTTCTTTCACATCATCTTCTTTCAAATACTGAGCTATTCCTCTATTGATCATGTCAACATGTACCTTCGTCATCGGGCGAAAACGACCTCTCATCAAGAGAACATCTCTTTTATATAGAGCTGCACTTGGTTGAAGAACTTTACCGCTTTGATCGAAAAGCGTGGCATCGGTTAGGCCATTTTTGACCAGTGTCAGAGCCATCAGCCTATTATCATAGGCATCCAGATCCGGTCCGGACATGCTCATCACGTCAATTTCAATTCGTTCTCTTGCCAAACGATAAGTCAGGGCATTCAAGAATTCGTCAATGTCATTTTCAACAAAGTAGGCGGCATGAACTAAATTAACTCCCAGAATTCCAAGAGCCTCTTGCTGAGCTTTATTACTCGAGTCGTGCATCTTCACGTGAATCACAATCTCGTTTGCTGCTCCACCAATGCGAGCTTGAAATTTCATCCCTATCCAACCCTGACCTTGATTTGTCTTTTGAAAGTTTAGCGACTCGACCGTGTTAGCGTAAACGAAAAGGCGATTGGTCTTTGATTTTTCAGTCAGGGTTTCTTCTAAAGTGGAATATTCTTTCTGCATCATCTGGAGTAAACGATCCTCACATACATAGCGCGAACATTCTCCGTAGAAACTGTCACTGATCTTCATATCATAGGCTGAATGAGTGTAGGCGATAGTGCCTGAAGAGCCACCTGCGCGAAAGAAATTTGCAGCTACTTCCTGCCCTGCCCCAATCTCGGCAAAGCATCCATAAATATCATCTCTCAAATTTACTTTAAGAGCTTTTTCTTCAGTAGTAAGTCTTCTCTTCTCTGACATGTAAGTAACATTCCGGCTAAATTTACTAAATAAACTCAGCACTTTGTAGCTAATTGTAGCTGTTTGGTCTTTCTGTTGGAATTATATTGTATTAAGTCGCTCGAAATAAACTATTCGAATCAACTATAATTTACGATTCTTTTCGCACTTTTCAAACGATTTTTCATTGATTTTGGCAAAATCGATGAAAAAAACGAATTTTGTCGTATGAATACATATTTGAGTGATCTGAAAGTTGTCGAAATATCGTCTGTACTGGCAGGTCCGGCGGTTGGAATGTTCTTTGCTGAA
>CAZCAD010000048.1:0-11738 GCA_964496525.1 uncultured Flavobacteriales bacterium
ATCCGCAGGGAACCATTGATTTGATGTTTGCTTTAAAAGATGGAATTAATCTTGCCAATTTTAAGGGAGACCGGTTTAGCCTGAGCAATATATTCGTCATGGCCCAGCAAGAAGGATTTTTTCAAGTTAAATTTGGTGAGAATGTTTTAATAGCCGGGGTAGTCTTCTATGCCGAGAGTTTCGCAAAGCTGTTCAATTTTCCGATGGCTGATTTGACAAACCAAGGATGCAGTCTGCAAGATGAATTGAGTGAGACTTATTTGGACTTGTACGATAAACTGAGTCTCCTGTCTGCGGAAGAGCAGATCATCGAAGAGTTAAATCTATTTTTTACGAGAGAGCTTTCAAACGTGGACTATTCCTTTTCAAAATTTGATCAGTTGGTTCGATGGATGAGAACTTCGGAAAATCAAACGACGGTCACCGAAATGGCGGATTTGGCAAATATGTCTAAAAAGACTTTGCAAAGGCAGATGAAAAAACTCACCGGCCTTACACCAAAAAGTTATGGCAACATTCTTCGTTTTAATGCTGTTCTCAAATTGATTGATGATGATAAAAAAAAATTGGATTGGCAGGATATACTATTTCAGTCCGGTTATTATGATCAAGCTCATTTTATTAAAGACTTTAGACGGTTTACCGGATTGACTCCAAATCAATTTTTAAAGGAAAACGAGACACTTTCAAAACTCTTTCTGAAGGATTAGTGTCATGTCAAGGATTGTAAGAAAAAACGCAGCTCAACGACTGATTTTATTGATATTGAGTATTTTATAGAGAGACGAATTTAAGACGTATATTTAGATTATGAAAAAAACTGCTGCTAATAGCCCGTCTATTATCAAATCCCTCTTTCTGTTGGTATTTGTGAGTGGTTCTTTTTCTCTACTTGCACAATCGGATGACTTTTTTGACAAAACAGAATCATTTCTTGCTGCCTATGTGGAAAATGGTCTGGTAAATTACGACTCCATCAGCAAATCTCCGACATCCCTGGATGATCTGATGAAGAGCATTGCGACTAATCCAATCAGGGAAGAGACAAAAAAAGCCTATTTAATCAATGTATATAATTTGGCCGTCATTGCTAAAGTAATCCGCGCTTATCCAATGAACTCTCCGCAGGACGACGGCATCTTTTTTACTAAGAAAGATATTGACCTGAATGGGGAAAAGATTTCCCTGGATCATCTGGAGAATGGAATTCTTCGGCCTGACTATAACGATCCGCGTTTGCATTTTGTATTGGTTTGTGGTGCAATAGGTTGCCCTCAAATAGAACCCTTTGCTTACCGGGCAGTGAATTTGGAACAGCAACTGGACGAACAGACGACCAAAGCTCTCGACAAGTCTGAGTTTATATGGCTCACGGAGAAGAAGAATCAGGTCAGTTTATCCGAGATTTTCAAATGGTATAGAGAAGATTTTGGAAATAATAATCTTGAAGTGATCGAATTTATTGATCAGTTTAGAACAGAAGTTGTGCCGACGGACTACTCAGTCGTTTATTATCCATACGACTGGAGCTTAAATTCAGTCGGTGAAGGAAGCACATCTGATGATGGAAATATCAATCTACAAACCTTTACAGCCGGAAGTCTCTTAGGAAAGGGGCAGATGGATTTTACGCTTTTTAATTCGATTTACACTCAAACAAAATCTAATTGGATGGACGTCGATTTTAGTGGGACTCGAGAAACATTTGTTACTAATCTTTTTCAATTTACTCTTGGCGTAACAAAGTCAAAGCGAATCAATCTTGGCTTTGATTTAAACTTGAGGTACAATGGTAATTCGACAGATGATTCTTTTGGAAAAGTGGGGCATGCCTTTGCATTTAAAAACAATGACTCAACGCGCTTTGGAATTACTGCAATAGGTCCAAGAATTAAATGGCAACCTTTTAAGAAAGTGCACAATTTCTCAATTCAGAGTACGGCCTTATTTCCAACGATTAGGCATCCTGAAGGATTTACGGATCCCACAGGTGTAAACAGCCTGTCATGGGCAGATTGGAATCGAATCACCTGGTGGAATCAATTCTTTTTTGATAAGACCTGGCCGAAAGTGCAAATCTTTGCTGAGGTTGATTTATGGTTCCGTTTTCAACGGAACTCCAGTCAAAGATCCATGTTGGATTTACCCTGGAATTTATTCTTGAGCTGGTTTCCAACTAAAAAGTTAACGCTCTATGTGATGACTCAACATGTGAATCGTTTTCCTATTGAATTTCAAGCAAACACTGATTGGGTCATTGCCATGAACTACACAGCCTCCGGTGGCGGATTGAAGTATGTCTTGTTCGAAGGACTCAACATTGAATTGCTCTATACCAACTTTTGGAGGGCGGTCAATTCCGGTCAGGGTCAATCTTTTAATCTCGGAATTAAATACATTCGTTAAGTCTTGCGATTTGTTAAGCTCATAATATTTATGGTGCTTTTAATCAGCACGGCGGAGGTTTATTCTCAAACTCTGAGCTCCGTTACATTTGATGGATTGACAAGGACCAAGGAGAGTTTTTTGCGTGGTATGATCATCTGCAAAAAAGGTGTTCCATTCGACACCTTGATAATTCGGCAAGATGAACAAACGTTGAAAAACCTACATCTGTTTTTTGAGGTGGATGCGGTTTGGACTGAGAATCCGGACAGCAATGCTTATGATGTTATCTTCAACATTCGAGAGGCCAAGTACCTTTACCCATTATTTTCCATATCAGGATTTCAAGATCAATTCAAGCTAATCGTTGGGGCTAATCATATTAATATTAGCGGAAAGGGTGATCAGTTAGGATTTACGTATCAATATTATGATCGACACTCATTTTCAATCTTCCATAATGCGCCACGACACAAAAATCTCAAGACCGGTCATGAACTGGCCTTTTCTAAATATTCCAGCGTCGAACCACTTTATTTTGCGGACACCACATCGATTTTCAACTTTGATAATTACGCAGCATCGGCCGGAGCATTTTTTTGGTTGAGTAAAAAGTGGCGAGCGAATGTGGGTGGAATGCTGATGTATGAAAGCTATGTCCAGCAAGATTCTGCATTCACTGATTTAGGAATGACAGACTTTAGTTTTTATAAATATCAGATAAGAACGAGGATGTCCTATATCAATATCAACCAGCATTATGAATTCAGGGACGGTTTGGCCAATGATCTCTTTTTTGAAACGATTCAAACACAGGGATTTCCTGATGCCAGCTTTTTTAAATTGACGAATGAATTCAGGTGGATGAAACGAACTTCGTACAGAGGAAATCTGGCTTTTAGAAATCGCGTGGGTATATCCACAAATAACTTTGGTCCCTTTTCTCCATTCGTCATCGATGGCTTTATCAACGTCCGGGGGGCAGGTAATCGTGTGGCAAGAGGAACCGCAGAGTTAATCGGAAATCTCGAATATCGATTTTCAATTCTCCCCAACAAATTCTTCTTTTTTCAAATACTCGCCTTTTCCGATTACGGAACTCTTCGTCCTGCCGGAGATAAATTATCCGCGATGTTTGAACCGGAGAACCAGCATTTTTATTTGGGCGGCGGAATCAGAATCCACACACGCTTTTTCTACAACACGACCTTGAGATTGGATTATTCAATCAGTCCATTGGACGTGGATAAACGGGGATTTATTTTTGGATTTGGGCAGTTTTTTTAATTCCCGGAGTACCGCAGGATATCCCGTAAAAAGCACCGCAGGATATCCCGTAAAAGCACCGCAGGATATCCCGTAAAAAGCACCGCAGGATATCACCATCCTTCGGAAAACGCTTAAACAGTATTTGGCGCGGGATGATCCCCGATAGTTATCGTGGCAGCGCTGCCGTCCAATTTAGTTTTGTATTCGGACACCGGCTGTGAAATGTTTAAGACTAGAAGTTGGCCCAGGATGATGATATCCTGCGCTGCCTCATTCCGGAGTACCGCAGGATATCTCATCCTGCGGAACCGGCTTCGGAATGGAAACTTTCAAAATAGAGATGTGGCACTGGATGGGATATCTTGTACTGCCTTCGGGCCTAAGTATGCATCACGTATCATATCTCCTTGTGTTCAGGAGTAGCTAACTGCTTCAGCCTTTCTAGTCCGCATAAGCCTCTCGTATCGTCTCCTCAGCCAACTTTCTCTGGGGCGAGTAGCCTAAATTATCCTTCCATCCGGATGAATCGTGATCAGCGAACCACTCCCAGATAAAACCACCGGCAAACCACTCCTGTTTCCAAATTGATTCGAAGTAAGTTTTATAGGCATTGTTCTGAACTTCTTCTGAAAAAACAGCATCCGCATCAAAGTCCCATGGTTTAATCGTTGATTTTTCCGTACTTCGAAATCCAAATTCCGGAAAGAAAATTTTCTTATTCTGTTCTTTAGCGAAGGGCTTCAGTTCTTTCATGATGGTTTTCCACCCTTTCATCAATTTACCAAGAGAAGGATTTTTCAAGTCCGATAAAGGAAAGTAAGAATCGATTCCGATGTAATCCAATTCATTCCAAAATGGAAAATCTCTGTAATCATCCCAATTCGCCGCATAGGTTACTTTACCCGAATAGGTGTGGTTGATGTCATCAATCAAATCCAGCCAAAAACCCTGTCTTTGCTTTGCAAACTTGCCCCACTCGGAGCCTAAACAAAACAGTTCCACTTCTTCTTCTATTGCAATATTCTTGAGCTTCCTTATGTATTTGCGAAAAGATTCTTCAAGTAAAACCCAATCTTCCTCAGATCCCGGATCAAATCGACCCGTGTAGCTGCCGTCCTTAATCCAAACATGGGGTTTGAGCATCACTTTCATTCCCTCTTCATGTGCAAACTGAACTGTTTTACGAATTCCTTCCGCACGTTCTCCTTTCCATTGATCGTCCATATTGTAGTGGATTTCACCCTCATAATAATAAGCATAAGGAACTACCGCAATCCAATTGGCATTCATTTCCGCGATGGCTAAAATATCGGACTTCTTGACCGCTGCCTTTGGTGATGAAAAACAAATGCCTTTAAATTCTTGCGAATGCGTCTGCGCAGAATATAAGAGCAAGCAAGTCAAGAGCAAAAATGGCCCTTTGATATTGGTTGATGATAAGAACATTTTATTCTTCTTCAAACAAAGATTGGTCCTTTTCGTCAATTTCATTCGACCGAAAGGCTGTTGGAATTAAATCAGGAATAATTTTCAAGACAATCGGCAAAAGCAAACTTCCTCCCGGAAGCATAAAAAGTGTCAATGACGGAATGGTTCGTGCGATATCCTTAAATTGAGTTTTAGCCTTTTCCTTCTCTTCGTCCGTCAATTCCTCAGTTGTTGACTTGGCGATCAGTGCCATTAACTCCTTGCTTTGTTTCAACTCTTTGGCCAGTTTATCTTTATTACGACCCAGGATTCTTTTCCATCGATCGGCTGCTGCGCCCATTAACATTTCCGAATCTTTCTGACCACTTAAAAAAGGAACCTGATCGTAATTATTCATGACGAAAGTTTCAATCGCAATGAAAGATTTATCTTTTTCTTCTACAGGAATATCTAATTTTTCGATCAAATCATTCAGGAATTCATGTTCTGCTTCGACAACAATTCGATCACTCCAAACGGTAAGAATAGCTATTTCAAGAATGTATCTCTTCAGTAACCAAGAGGTTGTGTATTTAAATTCTATTTCCTGAACAGTCCTGCCTTCATCCCAAAATGTTTTAGCAATATCACGTCGTTCTCCTTCGAGTCGGGCCGAAGCCATAAAAACGTCAAAAATCGCCTGTTCTTCATCTTGCAATTCCCCATCTGCATGCGCCGCACAAGCAACCACTTTAACCATATCCAGCATAAAATCGGCCCTTTTCGCTGATAACGTAAGTACATTCGCACCACCATGATATTCATGATATAACAGAAGATCTTGAAAAATCAGAGAGTTGTTCAAATAACTCGTCCATAGTTTGTGTGAGAAGCTCGACTTGATGTCTACCCTCTGAGCAATGATGGATTCCAGTTTAGCGTATGTATCCAAATCCTTAAAGTCCAACCATCCCTTTTTCGCATGTTCAATTTCGGTCTCCTCATAAAATTGCACGAATCGAGCGAGTGACCCTTCTAAAGATTGCATATCAAATTCCCCCTCTTGAATGTGGTCAACTAATATCAATCCCTCAAGCAAGAGAACCTTGAATGATTCTTCACTATTCCAGTCTTTCAAGTATTCATTACTCAAAAACAGCAGTGAGGTCGGAAATCCATACATGATTCCGGTTGGTTGTAAATAACCATAAATCAATTCTTCCGCTGTCAATAAATTTCGTGGATAGCGATTAAAGGTTTCCTTATAGTCGTCCAGAATGGTGAAATATTTCTTGATCCATCCTTTACTCCCCGGATTCATTTTCTCCATTGTCTCGGACATAATGGCTAAAGATAGAGATTTCTTCTCAGCACTTTTTGCTAGCTTTGCGTTGAATTTCAAGGTGAGTAAGAGTTACACCATATCGTCATTATTTATACTGCTTTCGCCTTTCTGTTTCGGGCAGGTGAAAATGAGCAAAATTGCAGAGCTGCCGACAAAAATGTACGAAACGTCGGGTCTGGTTTATTACAATGAAAAATATCTGATAACGCATAATGACGGAGGAAATAAGAGTGAAATCTATGTCTTAAATAAAAAAGGGGAGGAGATTCACACTGTTAACGTTAAGGATACGAAAAACAGGGATTGGGAAGATTTGGCTGTTGACGACAAGGGTAGACTCTATATTGGGGATTTCGGCAATAATTTGAACAATCGAGAAAACTGCCAAATATACATCCTGCCCGATAATTTTATCGAGAAGAATAATGTCGAGCCTAAGAAAATTACCTTCACTTATGAGGATCAGAAAAAATTTCCACCCGGAAAAAAGAACCTCTATTTTGATTGTGAAGCCTTTTTTTGGAAGGGAGGAAAACTGTATTTGGTAACGAAATGCCGAACCAAGCCATTTACCGGCATTTCAAAGATTTATGAGCTGCCTGCTCAGCCCGGCAGGTACAAAGCCAAATTGATCGGTCAGCTACAATTTTGTAAATCCGGATGGCGAGTTTGTTCTGTAACGGCGGCAGATTATCATGTCAAGAGTAATTCTCTTGTAGTGCTTACTTATTCGAAAATGTTTGTCATTCGGGATTTTAAAGGAGTTGAATTCTGGAATGGGACAATCACTTCTTATTCCTTACCTCTGCTCAAACAGCGCGAAGCAATTTGTTTCAAAGGAAAAAACTCATGGTACATGACGGACGAGTATCACAGAGGATTGAAAGGCGGTAATCTATATTCACTTGAATTGAAAAAGGGAAAAAACGAAAAGTGAATTTGACTATATTGTAGTTGGTGCCGGATTGGCCGGAACCGTCTTAGCCTGGAGTCTGTTGAATCGAGGGCTTAGCTTTAAGATAATTGATTCGGATAAGGCACATTCGACGCGAGCAGCGGCCGGCCTTATGAATCCCATCGTTTTCAAAAGATTGACGAAAAGTTGGATGGTCGATGAACTATTACCGGCGGCAGAAAGATTTTACCTTGAGATCCAAGAAAAATTGGGTGCAAAGCTACTTCACAAAAGTGATATCCTGAGGATATTTGCCTCAATTGAAGAACAAAATAATTGGAGCAGTTTAGAAGGTGACGAACGTTTTGATACTTATTTAAAGAATACGGGCGAAGATTTGCCGGAGTCTATTGCTGCACCTTTCGGATACGGTCAGGTTAAAACAATCGGACATCTTGATACTGCTAAGTTCTTGGATGAATCCCATACTTATTTTGAACAGCAGGGGATTCGGTTCGAAAGGACTAAATTGAACTATGACGAAATAAAGGCCGATTCGAACTACATTTTTTGTGAAGGATTCTTTGTTAAAAATAATCCGTGGTTTTCATATTTACCACTGAAACCGGCACATGGAGAGGTGTTGATTATTGAATCGGAAGATCTTGATATTAAAGATGTGCTCAACAAGAACTTATTTGTTCAGCCTTTGGGAAATCATCGCTATAAGATAGGTTCCACCCATAATTGGGAGCCAAAAGATGTCGCCGTTAGTAAAGAGGGCAAAGAAGATATTCTTCAACGATTTTCGAATTTTGTTAAGGTCGATTTTGAAATCGTTGAGGAGGCTGCAGGAATTCGCCCTACAGTTTCTGATCGGCGACCATTGTTGGGAACACATTCAATTGACACGAATGTTCACATATTTAATGGGCTGGGTACAAAGGGTGTAATGCTGGCACCTTATTTCGCTGCTCATTTTCTTGATTTTCTGTTGGATAAGGTAGAATTAATAGCTGAAGTCAATATCGAGCGATTCGATAAGGGATTTGAACAGTATTGAAAGTTTGAAAAGAGTGAATATCGCGGCCCCATTCTGTTCTCTAAATTGAGCGCAGATTGGAATCTGGAAGCTGGAATCTGGATTCCAGTTTTGCAGCGTCCAGCTTCAAGTGTCAGAATTCACAAAAAAATCGCCAAATTTGTACTAGTACAATAAAAATTAAAAATATGTATCCACCGGAATTAACAACACCAATGAAAGATCAGCTGGTCACAGCTGGGTTTGAGAGTTTAGAAAGTAGCGAAGCAGTTGACACAGCTATTAATACGGACGGAACCGTGCTGGTGGTTATCAATTCAGTGTGTGGTTGTGCGGCCGGAACAATGCGTCCGGGAGTTATAGCCTCTTTACAACATTCAAAGCTGCCTTCTAAATTAACTACCGTATTTGCAGGTGTTGATGGAGAAGCCGTAGAACAAGCAAGAAAATACACCTTACCCTATCCTCCATCATCACCGTCGGTAGGTTTATTTAAGGATGGAATCTTGGTTCATTTCTTAGAGCGTCATCATATTGAAGGTCGTTCCGCTGAAATGATTGCGGAGAATTTGGCCATGGCCTACGATGAGTATTGCTAGAAAATTTCTAACCTAAACTGACGGTCAAGATGAAAGGGGCGACGATTTTTTTAGTCACGACAGCACTTTTTTTTGCATTTTTCTATTTCTATCCGGCCGAGATTTTTGAATGTACGGTCGATGAGGGCTATATTACTTACACAAAGGATTTGTCTCTGAAGGCGGTTTTGTTCGGACAAGCCTATCCAGATGTAATAAATGTTCAAGACTTAGTGAATATCAGCTTGAGCTGGAAGGGAATGGTCATTATGTTCGTATGCATTTTGGGTCTTCCCGCGATGATGGCTTGGAGAAGTACTGTTAAAAGAACAAGCCGACCGACCAACAGTGATGTGGCAGACGAATGATAGATAACACGGTTTGATATGAATATAGAATTACTGGCAAAGATTTGTAAAACGCCCGGTGCTCCGGGCTTCGAGCAAAAAGTTCGGGAGTTGGTCATGCGTGAAGTCAAAGGCTATGTCGATGAAATTTATACCGATAATCTGGGAAATGTTTACGCTGTCAAGAAAGGGAAAAGTGATAAGCGGGTAATGATTGGAGCCCACATGGATGAAATTGGTTTCATTGTAAAAGGAATTGATGACAAGGGCTTTCTGAGATTTCATACCCTTGGAGGATTTGATCCGAAAACTCATACGGCACAACGCGTAATTGTCCATGGTAAAAAGGATGTGATGGGTGTAATGGCTTCAAAACCTTATCATATTATGACGGGCGAGGAGCGAAGAAAAGTTCCAAAAAACACAGATTATTTTATAGATACAGGTTTAAGTAAAAAGGAAGTTGATAAATTGATTTCAATCGGGAATCCCGTAACTCGAGAAAGAGATTTGATTGAAATGGGGAATTGTGTGAATTCCAAATCATTAGATAATCGATTGGCAGTTTTCATTTTGATTGAAGTTTTAAAAAGTTTAAAAGACAAAGAAGTTCCGTACGATATTTACGGAGTCTTTACGGTACAGGAAGAAATTGGAATTCGGGGAGCAAACGTTTCGGCTTTAAAAATAAATCCGGATTTTGGTTTTGGCCTGGATACAACTATCGCATGGGATACACCCGGAGCCCCTGATCATGAAAAAATTACGACACTTGGAGATGGCGTTGCTATCAAAATTATGGACGCTTCAACGGTATGTGATTATCGTATGGTGGCTTATATGAAACAGCAGGCAGATAAAAGTAAGATTAAGTGGCAACCGGAGATCCTTACGGCCGGAGGAACAGATACTTCAGGAATTCAGAGAATGACAGAGGGAGGTTCAATTTCAGGAGCTGTTTCCATTCCAACCAGACACATTCATCAGTCCGTCGAGATGGCGAATAAAGATGACATTCAGGGGGCGATTGATCTTTTGAGAGTTTGTTTGGAGAAGCTGGATGGATACGACTGGTCGTTCAAATAATCGGGGTGTAGCTTAGTTCGGTTAAAGCGTACGTCTGGGGGGCGGGAGATCGCCACGCCAAGGCGTGGTCACCCTTACAGAGAAATATGAATTACGTTTATATATTGTTTAGCAATTCTAAAGGGAATTGGTATGGCTGGAAGAGGTTAATAATCGTTCAGAAGCACTAGCTTTAGAGCGCAAAATAAAAAAAAGAGGAGCTAGGAGATATTTACAAGATCGGGGTGTAGCTTAGTTCGGTTAAAGCGCACGTCTGGGGGGCGTGAGATCGGAGGTTCAAATCCTCTCACCCCGACATCTTAAGACCCACTCACGAGATTTGGGATTTAGTTTTATCCGTGAATGCTGTCCCCGGTTCCGTAGGATTTAATTACGCTTGCTTCATAATCAAGCCACTGCTGCCAGCGCTTGTCAACATCAATTGAACCGCAATAATCCCGGGCGAAAGTAATAAATGAGGTATAATGCGTGGCTTCAGACACCATGAGTTCCCGATAGAATTTTGCCAGTTCCTTGTCTTCAATATTTTAAGATAGAATCTTAAATCGCTCACAGCTTCGCGCTTCGATCATCGCAGCGAAAAGTAGGCGATCAACTAAACTCTGCTCCGCACCTTCACCTCTTATTATGAACCTAACTAACTCATTCACATAATCGTCCTTGCTCTCTCGAAGTAGACTAAATCCCCGTTTTTGAATGATCTCGATAACCATTTGAAAGTGTTCCATCTCCTCCAGGGCGATTTCAGTGAGCCGATGAACCAATTCCGGTTTGTCAGGATTTAATGTGATTAATGAAATAGCGTTTGAAGCCGCCTTCTGTTCACACCAGGCATGATCGGAAAGAATATTTTCCAAATTGGTTTTGGCAATATTCGCCCAGCGTGGGTCGGTAGGAAGTTTGAGGCCTAACATTTATATACAAATCTATAAAATTGAATGGCCTGTGAATTCTTTTAACCAAAACCTAACAAAGCTGTCATCGTCTGAGCAATTATTTGATTGACAAAATGGCTTATTCCATGGACGATGAATTCATAAAAACGGATCAATGTGATGATCAGAATTGTCGTCATGGCAAGTGCAAGTATCTTGTTAAATAAGTTTTTTTTTTCGTCCTCCTCATGAGTTATTTCGCTTCTTTTGCCTGTTTTGAAATTTTATCCAATACAGATTTAGGGATATATTTTTGCCCGCTGGTCTCCAAACTTTCTTTTGGAGTTTCCTTTTTCTCCGACGAAGTGGATGCTGAACTCATCGCGGTTACTGTGGTCGCTGAGCCTGTCGAAGCGGTCGAAGCATTAGCGATGAGTTCTTGACCATCAAACTGCTTCTGCAATTTTTTGATCTGATTATTAATCACCTTTAGATTTCTTCTCGTATCT
>CAZCAD010000049.1:0-11706 GCA_964496525.1 uncultured Flavobacteriales bacterium
CACTGGTTCTCGTCTGCGACGAGGACCTATTTTATCCAGCGTCTGTGACGCTGAATATCCTGTGATCAATTTACCACTTTCACCTTACCACAGGGTATTGACGCATAGGTTTGGTTGATCCGTTCCATCTTCATAAGCTAAATAACTGGAGTTAACCCAATCCCTTTCATGTTTGACAAATCCCGCATCAATAGGATTATAATGAATGTAGTTTAGCCGATCAGATCTCTTCTTATTCGTATCTAAGAGAACGGGATGAAATCCATCCTGCCAAACTTTGTATTTTGAAGCTCTCCCAATTCGCCTGGCTTCGAAAGCAAACTTGTTTAGCAACCATTCTCTCCGACTTTCATTAATATCATCGACGGCTTCAACTAATCGCTTTGATGTAAATTTTTTAAAGTCACGAACAACATTATTAATTTCTTGATCCCTGCTGCTGACAATTAAATGGATGTGTGAAGTCATGTAAACATATGCATGTATAACCAGACCTTTTTCTTTACAGCAATGGTTAAGCGAATCATCCAGAATATCGGTGTAAATTCTTCTAACAAATAAATCTACCCAGCCGACGAGTGAAAAGGTGACGAATGTGGGAAGTGAACTGTCAATGACTTTGTACTTTTCTGACATTGGCTAAAAATACAGAAATGTTTGTGTTTAGAATGTTGGCGTCCGGAGACGCGAAATAAGGTAGGTCCTCGTCGCAGACGAGAACCAGAGGGAGGTCTTCCGTCATTTTTTTTTATTCTACGGAAAAACGATCCCTCGATAGTTCGCAATAGCGACCCTGGGAATATTCGATCCATAGTGATTATTAATCTCTTTTATGAACTGATTTGCGATAATAGCATACCCTCTGGGGTTTAAATGAATACCATCCAAAGAAAATCCACCACCTGAAATATAATCTGCCGAAACATCAACACCGTCGAAAACGGCTCCTCCTTTGATTGTGTTTACGAAGGTGTACATATCAACTACCGCAAAATCAAATTGATTTGCAGAAGCTCTTATCATCGAATTAAGTTGCGAAACACCTGATTGACATTGCCCGACTTCATAAGAATCCAGAACCATGTCGTTCGGCAAATAGTCAGTTGCTGAACCTCCTGTTCCCGCCTCGATCGTGTCTTTTGCAGTCAGTAGAATTAAATCAGCATCTATAGCCAGACGAGGCGTTCCTGTGTAATCTTCTATCCAAACTTCAGTAAATCCGTAATCTTCTTTGATACTTGTTGGTGTAAATGTGTTGAAGAACGGAATTGCGGTGACATCCGGAATGGTTGCACAAATTCCTTTTGCTCCAATATCATTAAAGGCCGTCAGTACCGAATCATATTTTTGTTTGAACTCTGCCGGGTCTGATATTGCGTTTAATTCAATTACCCCGAGGCCAAGTGGCGATCCATCTATGGATTGCACAACACCTCCTGAAGCCGCGTATCCTAAAATATCATTATTACCCAGCCAATTCGTAAAAAAGGTTGCACCACTGCCGCGGATGTGATCCGTGTACTGAATTGTCGGCTCAGTACTTCCGGGAACGTAGGAATTACCACCAAAATCAAGAAATCGTGCGAAAGGATTACCGGGAATTTCTATGAGAGGTAAAGGAAAAAGATCAATTGTAGCTCCACCTAAAATAATATTATTCACCGCGATATCTGGATCATCCAGTCCAACAGCTTGCAAAAGCGTCATACCGGAGATTCCTAAATTTTCATAATAGTCGTTGAGTACGGGTCCCCAGGTATCCCAGCCCTCAGCTTCATAGCCTCCCGGATCTCCCGGAGAGATAACTTCAATCTCGTTGTTGATGTATTCGAGATGCATATAACCTGATCCGTTTCCAAAAACTTCCGGTTGGTCAAAATCCTCCATATTGGATTCAACTACCATCATTTGTTTAGCGATGATCGAAGGATAGCTCTGTTCTTGTCCTTCCTCATACAAACCATTGTCTTGAAATCCCTGGGTAAGCGAATTTCCCACAGCTACATAATGAGTGAAATCAGCGTCGCCACTGCTTCTTTCAACTGCGCCAAACTGTGATTTACGACAAGCTGCAAGACTCAGTAATGCAACACTCAGATAAACGAACTTCTTCATAATTATCAAAATTTATACGATGCGCTAAAACTAATCACATCGGCAATCCTTCTATATGACGCAGACCAGCCCGCTGAGGTTAAATCAGCCGTTCTGCTCGCATCCTGATGGATCCATGAAATATCAAAGGCGAATTTTTCTTTTAGTAAAATTCCAATTCCGACAGTCGGAACAAATTGATCAGCATCCGGTAATTCCGGTGAAACAAAACCTTCAAAAATTTCATTACCATCGCTATCAATAACGCCGGTTCCCAAGTCCTTAATTGGCGTAAAGTCATAATATCCACCCGCCCTCAGAAATATCAAATTGCGTATTTGCAGTTCAATACCAAATCTGTGAGTGGGAACATTCTGCCATAACTTAGGCGTTTCGCCGTCCGGTGTATCTTCATTCACAAAGTCAAATTTCAAACTGTCATACGATTGCCAGCCGGTATAATTAAAGTCATATAAAATTCTAAGCACATTTCCGGCTTCTTTGCCCATCATCTCAGATAAATTAAGTTCGACAGCAAATCCCGCTGTTATGACATAGGGCAAGTTTAAACCTCCGGTGAAGTTGGTTGAGGAAGGAAAAGTAGTGAGCAAGGATGATGGAATGTTTGTGAAGGTTGCAATTCCGTCAGCCAGATTAATCGATTGTCCTGATCGGAAACTTGATCCAAGTGATAAGCCGATTTTACCACTGTCCACTTTGAGCGGAGAAAATAAAAATCCTCCGTTGAATCCAAAAGCCAAACCTCTGCCGGATAATGAAGCCTTTCCATAATCACTTGTGTCGGTTCCCAAAGGGACTGCTTTCTCAAAACCAAAATTGGCTGCAGTAAAAACAAATCCTGCGCCTACCGTAATCATGTCATGAATTTTGTAAGCAGCAGTTGGTTGAAAACTAAATGTTTTCAGACTAATATTCTGAACGATAAACCGACCTTCCCAGTCATCGGCAAATGAAGAAGATGAACCAAACAGATTGTTAATGGCAAGGCCGACATAAAGTTTGTTTGGAATCAGCTCGCCACCATAATAGAAATGAAAAGGTGTGGCAATTCCACTTGTCTGATCAATGTTTTCCGTAGCCAGGGTCTGCAAAGAAACAGTCGGAAATACAAGATTGATTCCGAAGCAAAGATTATGGCCCTTCAAACTGCTCATTCCACCCGGATTAAAAAAGACGGAGGCCGGTCCATAAGCGAATCCGGTGTATGCTCCACCCAATCCAATAGCACGTACGCTTTGAACATTGAGTTGAAATCCACCTGCGAAGGCACTGCATGAAATAGAAAATAGGACAATTAGAAGGCTTTTTTTCATGTTTTAAGAGCTTGCAGGCAGCTTAGTTGTATGCTATTCTGCTCAATTGCCACTAAATTTAGTGAAAATATTCAGAAAGATTATGAAGGTTTTGGTACTCGGTGCAAGCGAAAAATTGAACAAATACTCAAACATGGCGGTTCACATGCTCTTAAATTATGAGCACGAGGTGGTAGCTATTGGAAATAAAGAAGGAGCGATAGGGAATATTCAAATAGAAAAGCCCGGCGATCTGATTAAAGGAGTTGACACGCTTACCCTTTATTTGGGCCCTAAAAATCAACCGCCACTTTTTGATTATATTTTGGACTGCAAGCCGAAACGGGTTATTTTTAATCCCGGCACCGAAAATCCGGTGCTTTATAAACTTTTGCGACAAAACAATATTTATGTAGAGATAGCCTGTACGCTCGTATTATTGAGGACTAATCAATTTTGAAGTGAAACTCATTTATATCATCATAACAACTCTTTTGATTTGCAGTTCATGCAAGAAATTTAACAGGGACAAGTTGGACGAGACGATTGCAGAAAGTAATTTGTCTAATCAGACGCTGCTGGCTATGGGAGCAGGAGCTGAGTTCGGTTATGAAGGAGATAGCAAACATCCGATCTATATTTATTTTCATCATGTCGGAGGAGCCACTGATTATCGCTTTTTTGAAACCAAAGATTTGAGCGCGGCATCCATGGATTATTCGAATTACAAGGAGGTTAAGAAAGCCGAAACCTCAGGATTATTTAATGGATTTATCTTTCAATTAAAGTTGAAGGAAGAGCATGATCGGTGGGGAATAATGACTTATACAATCGGCGACTCATTGCGGATAAGCGATCCAATCAAACTTCAGGCAATTGATCGCCCTACCCAAAGCTCGGTGCTTTGGCTTGAGGTGGATGAGGACAGTATTACACCGGTCTTCTCCTGGCAAGACAGCGGATGGGGTGAAAGCACAGATTACTTTGTCCTGATCTCAGATGAGAACGGAGACGCTGTGTGCGCCGGAATAACGAATCAGAAAGTTTGGATATTTTATGACGAGGCGGCACTCGATCCTAATCTAATCTCCTCACCAATGCCTGTTCTGGTCGGGGCCAAAAACTACAGTTTTACGGTTTATGGAATGAGTTCGGACAATTGGATGAACACCAATATTACCAAGAGCTTTAGCACACAATGAAAGTTCCGACTTTATTGCTCATACTTTTCTTTGCTTCCGGAATTTCGGCACAAAAAATTAAGGGCTTGAGCTTTGTCGCTGCGCCTGAACCGGTCGATTCATTTGATGTAAAACCAATGGTTGAGGTGAACGCCAATTGGGTGTGTATTATGCCTTATGGTTTTTTAAAAGACGGAAAGGTGCTTTACAATTCGAGGTGGCAATGGTACGGTGAGAAAACGAAGGGCGCCCGTGAATCGATTCAACTTTGTCAACAGCAGGGTCTGAAAATAATGTTGAAACCTCAGATTTGGATTCCTGCCGGATACACGGGTGATTATAAATTGGACAATAACACGCAATGGTCAGCATTTGAAGCAAGTTATTTAGAATTCATTACGGAATTTGTTAATCTGGCGATCGAATTAGAGGTTGAACTGTTCTGCATAGGAACCGAATGGAGAGAATTTGTAAATGCCCGCCCGAAGTTTTGGAGCAGAATGATAAAGGAGACAAGATCAACTTATAAAGGCGAGCTGACTTACGCTTCGAACTGGGATGACTATGATAATGTCCCTTTTTGGTCAGCGCTGGATTATATTGGAGTGGATGCTTATTTTCCAATTTGTTTATCCACGAAATCAAAACTCAGGGAGATGTGCGTTTCCTGGAAAAAACATGGCGAAGCCCTGGCGAATTATTCAATAAAATTAGATCGTAAAATTCTGTTTACCGAGTTCGGATACAGAAGTCTCAAAGGAACGACACGAAATCCCTGGGTGTCGGATACCAAAGGAAAATTTGACGAAGAAGAGCAAAACAATGGTTATAAATCAATTTTCAGGGTGGTTTGGAATGAAGAATGGTTTGCTGGGGGATTTATTTGGAAATGGTTTAATAATCACGAAGCAGCCGGTGGAAATAATCATTTAGGTTTTACGCCTCAAAACAAAATGGCAGAAGAAATTATTCGTGAGTTTTGGGCGGAGGATTGACATTGTGATTTATATCTTTTACCGCAGAGTTTCCCGCTTAAATTAATTTATTTGTGCTAAGAAATTCCAAACTCCACTTTAGTCTTTTCCAAGCATCTCAGAATCATTTCCATGCATGAATCAACCATTCTTTTCTTTGTTCGGAAAGAGAGTAGGGCAATCCCACACTGGTTCTCGTCTGCGACGAGGACCTATTTTATCCAGCGTCTGTGACGCTGAATATCCTGTGATCAATTTACCACTTTCACCTTACCACAGGGTATTGACGCATAGGTTTGGTTGATCCGTTCCATCTTCATAAGCTAAATAACTGGAGTTAACCCAATCCCTTTCATGTTTGACAAATCCCGCATCAATAGGATTATAATGAATGTAGTTTAGCCGATCAGATCTCTTCTTATTCGTATCTAAGAGAACGGGATGAAATCCATCCTGCCAAACTTTGTATTTTGAAGCTCTCCCAATTCGCCTGGCTTCGAAAGCAAACTTGTTTAGCAACCATTCTCTCCGACTTTCATTAATATCATCGACGGCTTCAACTAATCGCTTTGATGTAAATTTTTTAAAGTCACGAACAACATTATTAATTTCTTGATCCCTGCTGCTGACAATTAAATGGATGTGTGAAGTCATGTAAACATATGCATGTATAACCAGACCTTTTTCTTTACAGCAATGGTTAAGCGAATCATCCAGAATATCGGTGTAAATTCTTCTAACAAATAAATCTACCCAGCCGACGAGTGAAAAGGTGACGAATGTGGGAAGTGAACTGTCAATGACTTTGTACTTTTCTGACATTGGCTAAAAATACAGAAATGTTTGTGTTTAGAATGTTGGCGTCCGGAGACGCGAAATAAGGTAGGTCCTCGTCGCAGACGAGAACCAGCGCGGTGTTTTGGGATGCGAAAAAGTGAGATTTTTCTGGCACTGTGAGTAGCCCCAAATCAACTTATCCCAAATTCTCTTTTTGTTTTCTTAAAGCATCTCAGAATCATTTCCATACATGAATCAACCATTCTTTTCTTTGTTCGGAAAGAGAGTAGGGCAATTCGAATAACCGTATTTTCGTCAATCATGGTCGAGCTAAGAAAAATCTGGCCGTCCAAATGAATGTTGTGCATAAACTTCTTATTAAACTCATTTTGATCGCAAGCATCGGTCTCGTGCCAAAAATAACTGACCGATAAATCCGGTTCGGGACCCAAGGCAAATCCTGCTTCTTTCAAAAGAGATCGGAAGTACGTTGTGAGATAAAGTTTCTCTGCCAGGCAGGCAATGAATGGTTCCAAACCATGAATTTGAAGCGGCAACCACAAACGCATTCCTCTGAAATGTTTTGTCAGTTCAGGAGATACATCGGCAGGAGTTAGGGGCAAACTCGGGTCTAATGCGTCACGCATATAGTTGGCCGTATAATGATGCGACTGAAAGAGAGCTTCCTTGTCTTTGACGATAACTGCTCCCAAACCATACGGTAAAAACAACCCTTTATGTGGATCGATGACAAGAGAATCGGCCCGATCGATTCCTTTGAACAGATGTTTGACTTCATCGCATAAAACAAAAAAACCGCCATAAGCCGCGTCAATGTGATACCAGATATTATTTTCTTCGGCAATATCCGCAATAGCGTTCAAAGGATCAACCGCACCTGTGTCTGTCGTTCCGGCTGAAGCGATAATTAAAAACGGATTCAATCCTTCGGCCTTATCGGCTTCAATTTGCCCGGCTACTTTATCTGCTACAATTCTTGAATCATCATCCAGTTCCAAATCACGTACAATAGTGTCTTCCAGTCCGATAATCCGAATCGCTTTTTGAATACAATGATGAACTTGCGGACTCAGGTAAACTACGCTTTTGGTTATTTTTTCATTTTTAATTCCAAATTTATCTCGCGCCGCAGTAAGGGCAATCAAGTTCGCAATAGATCCACCTGAACATAGATTTCCGACGGCGGATTCCGGAAATCCAAAGACGTCCTTCATCCAATTGATCAGTTCATTTTCCATGGTCACCGCTCCCGGTCCTCCGAAATAAACTCCTGCGTATTCATTCGATACAGCGGCCAAATAATCACCGATTGCAGCGAGGTAAATTCCACCACCGGGGATATATCCCAAGTGTCCTCCACCGGCAGGATTAATGCCATAATCATTGACCTCTTCTTTAAAAACTTTCAGCGCTTGCTCCAGTGAAATCTGTCCACCTTTGTAAGCTAATTTATCAGAATTCGGCCTTCCGGCTTGATAGGATGGACGATCTTCAATTGTGCCGAGAAACCAATTGGAATACTCCTTGATTGCCAGTAGATAATTGTCGCGCTCTTCTTCGCCGGGCTCTAGTTTCGCGGAGATTTTGCCCAGATCTTCCAATTTTTTAAATAAGTCCGGCATTATGTTAATTTTGAGAAATTGAAGTTAAACATTTATGTCAAACGGACTGATTCTATCTCTTTTACTAAGCTACTTTCTCGTCCTGATATTAATTTCATATCTCACCGGTCGAAAAGCCGACAACGAAACTTTCTTTACCGGTAACAAAAACAATAAATGGTACATCGTTGCATTCGGAATGATTGGGGCTTCTCTTTCCGGAGTCACTTTTATTTCAATTCCCGGTGTGATAGAGGGCAGTCAAATGACCTATCTGCAGATGGCCGTGGGCTACATCATCGGGTATTTTTTAATCGCCTTCGTGCTGCTGCCACTATATTATCGACTGAATTTAACTTCAATTTATTCATACCTCGATCAGCGATATGGCAGCACGACCTATAGAATTGGAGCGGGCTTTTTTATTCTGTCCAGAATTATTGGTGCCTCCTTGCGTTTGTATTTAGTGGCCAATGTGCTGCAGACTTTTGTGATGGATGATCTGGGATCTCCCTTTTGGCTGACTGTCACCCTGAGTATTTTACTGATCTGGGTATATACCCACCGCGGTGGAATTAAAACTATTATTTGGACCGATACCTTGCAGACAATGTTCATGCTGGTTTCTGTTGGAATCAGTGTGTATCTCATCTCTGATGATTTGAATATTGCCCTTTCAAACATCTATCATGAGATTTCAGGATTCGGATACGGTGAAGTTTGGCAGACAGATAATCCTTTGGCAGCTAACTATTGGTGGAAGGGAGTTTTAGGCGGAATGTTTATTACCCTTGGAATGACCGGTGTTGACCAGGACATGATGCAAAAAAACCTGACTTGTGAAAATCAGAAGGAGGCGAAGAAGAACATGATCAGCTTTTCAATCGTCCTTTTCTTCGTTAATGTTCTTTTCGTAGTTCTGGGCGGCTTACTCTTTTTGTATGTTGATAATCATCCTGAAGTTTGTGCTGCCTGGGGTGAACATGGATTTGATAAAGACCTTCTTTTTGCAACGATTTCTTTGGAAAGCGGCTTAGGGGTAGGTATCGGAATTTTCTTTCTGCTCGGTTTAATAGCTGCCGCATACAGCAGTGCGGATTCAGCTTTGACTTCACTGACGACCTCTATCTCAGTCGATTTCTTTGATGTGGAGAAAAAGGAAAAAGAGGAGCAGGAGCGAATTCGAAAACGATCACACATCATCATGTCTGTAGTCTTATTGGCGACTATATTAATTTTTAAAAGTATTGTGAGTGAAAGCGTAATTTGGGAATTGTTTAAGGCGGCCGGATTTACCTACGGTCCGCTACTCGGATTATTTATGTTCGGAATTATTTCTAAACGACGGGTAAAAGATTTGTCAGCCTCGCTGATTTGTATTTTGGTGGCAACAGGAATTTTTCTGTTTAGCAAATTCATATTACCGATGGAATTTATGGGTGGCTATCAATTTGGGTCAGAGCTTCTTGGACTCAATGCCTTAATGGTGTTCATGTTTCTGTGGATATTTTCTGTCAAAGCAGATAAAATCTCGGAAATAAGGTGACAATTTTTGTAAGTAAACAGAGAAAGATTCGTCTCTTTTGACCAATAGGATGCCAATTTGACAGAAAAATAATTTTGGTATTCAATTTGAGCGATTAAAAAAGATTTAAATTAGTACTCATTAGACATTATAACAAAGGGTAATGGAAAAAGAGTTTTTTTGCCATGCACATTCGGTTGTTATAATGTCTATTAGCAAAAACGACAATTATGGCAGTTGAAATTACCGACGCAAATTTTGATGAGATTGTGGGCAATGCCGATGTTCCGGTTGTACTGGATTTTTGGGCAGCCTGGTGCGGACCTTGTAAAATGATTGGTCCGCTTATCGAAGAAATGAGCGGTGAATACGAAGGAAGGGCGATTATAGGAAAAGTTGATGTTGACAGTAATCCGGAAATTTCAGGAAGGTTCGGTATTCGAAATATTCCAACCGTTGCCTTTATTAAAGGAGGCGAAGTTGTGGATAAATCTGTCGGGGCTGTTCCAAAAACTCAACTGACGGCTAAGCTGGACGCTATACTTTAAGAGATAAGAATTTGATCCTGTCGGCCTGATGCGGATAGGAGAGAACCGTTTTCCAATGGAGGGCGGTTTTTTTATTCCCGCTTTGGGCGCTCAAGACAGGATGTATATTCATCTCTTGTCAGTATGATCTCCTGATCCAAGACTTGATTGAGGATAATTGGCCCCCTTGTGTTTAAGGCCCATGACATTGAGTAAATCGTGTGTTCGCTAACCGAGGTGATTGATTTAGGCAAGTACTGTCCTTTTACAAGACTATCTTTCTCTGAAGGTAGCGCGAATCCGTACGTCCCTTCATTTAGAAGAATGCGAAATCTAGCCGAACTGTCTGTTGTTATTGACCGTTCTAAGTTGGGAATAGAATCTTTGGTATCTATTTTTATAACAAGAATCGTATAATTTGGCATTGGTGATACAAGGTGGTCAAAAGTCCGTTCTGACCCGCCGTAATAGCCGGAAGTGAATTGAAGCCTGCCTTTAAATTCAAATAGTTCTCCTGTTTGAGGATAAGCGGTTTGTGCACTTAACCCTAAACAACAGAAGATCGAGAATATTAAGAGAAGAAATCGCATGCTTTTTTTAGAGCGTACAAGTAAAGAGAGCCTAGGTTCATGCTTTTAATGGAATTTCCTCGGATCAAGTTGCTGAAAGGATTTTACACCACCCAAGAACTTCTTGATAATAATAATGCCTTTGTAAAGCCCGGTTCGGTTAAAAGTGGTACGTTCCTTTTTTAATTGTCGTCTTTTTCGAATCATTTTTGGCAGATAGCGGTAAAAAGAAAAGTGTGCTTTAAAAATTGCCCCCAAATTGCGGAATTCGAGCTTAAAAAGGAATAAATGCATTGCACTTCCATCCAAAAACATCCGCCAGAGAAGTTTGATGAAGACGGGTCCGTCATAATTCTTTAAAATCATAAACAGACTATTCCGAAAATTCAGAAAGGTCTTGCGAGGACTAGCGTAATTAAGCGTTCCCCCACCGACATGGTAAACTTTGGCATCGGCACAATAATAAATAGCGTAACCCCTGGTCTTTAATCGCCAACACAAATCGATTTCCTCCATGTGCGCAAAGAAATCCTCATCCAATCCTCCGGCATTGTGATAAGCGTCCTTTCTGATGAACAAGCAGGCTCCCGTAGCCCAAAAAACCTCTCGACTCTTATCATATTGACCCTTGTCCTCTTCTATTGAGTGGAAGATTCGCCCTTGACAAAAAGGGTAATATTCTCTGTCCAAAAATCCTCCTGCCGCTCCTGCATGCTCGAACTTATTTTGATGATTGTAAGAAAGAACTTTTGGTTGAACGGCAACAATGTTATCATCTCTCATCATCAAGTTGACACAGGGCATGATCCAATTCTCTGTTACCTCAATATCTGAGTTCAGGAGTATATAAATGTCCTCATTTACATGGGCCAGCGCATCATTATATCCTTTGGCAAAACCGCCATTGCTTTCATTTTGAATAAGGGCGATAGAGGGATAATTGTTTTTTACGAATTCGACTGAATCATCCGTTGAGCAATTATCAGCCACGTAGATGCGCGCATCACCGGAGTGTTTTACTACTGACGGTAAGAATTTTTCCAGGAAGTTCTTCCCGTTATAATTGAGTATGACAACGGCTATCTCCACTGCGCACTAAGATAACGATGATTACAAATAGGAAT
>CAZCAD010000050.1:0-11662 GCA_964496525.1 uncultured Flavobacteriales bacterium
CCATGGGGAGAAGTTGAAAGTGGTGATAAGCTTCCTTATCTTGCTAATAATCAAGTTTCATTCGCCATCGGATTAGTCCATAAGCGATTTAGTCTTGACCTAAGTGGAAAATACATGGATGCGATGAGAACATCCGCAGGACAAGGCGATTTGATGGATATAGAAAGTACGGACAGTTATTTTGTTTTGGATGCCAGTGCCTCAATTAGAATCCATCCTAAGATTAGCGTTTTTGCAAATGCTACTAATCTTACGAATCAGGTTTACGTGATTGCCAGACGTCCTGCCGGCCTTAGACCCGGAATGCCCCGTGCATTTAATTGTGGTCTAAAAGTTCGATTCTAAGCTCTTAGAAATTGTAGATTGAGTTTAGCTGATCAATTGCAGAGTTCAAATCGGTTGCACCTAATATCCAGAAATTAGTACCGAGTGTTGACATCAGATTGGCATGCTCGGCGCTTGTGATTACACTTGTCACATCCGGCGCAAATTTTAAACACCAGGTATAAGCATAAGCCTGACTGATATTATGAAGGAGTAATGCAATGTCTCCACCCAGATGAGTGATGGCGGTCTCAAAGTTACTGACGGCCTGAGCGGAGCAGATGCGCTCCCATTCTCTACGAATTTTGGTGATTTCATTATCTCTTAGCACGAGATCTACGCCCTGACTAATAATTGCACGTCCGGTTAAAAATCCGGTCATCATAATCGAATTGGAACCCAAATTTGCGTCATTCCAGCTAGAGACGCGGGCCCAACATTTACTATCAGCAGTATTAGTTGGAAAGTCAACAGGCGCTCCAAAAGACCCGAAGGCCTGGTCCCAATTATTTTCAAGCTCAGTATACTTCTCTCCACTGACCGGAACTGTATTGTTTGCAGACATACTCACAGACCCCATGAGAACATCACAAGATTGATACATAAAGACAGCTCCCATTAGGCCTATTTCAATCATTTCGGTGTACTCTATTCCCTGTGATGAGAACAAATAGGAGTTAGCCCCAGTGTTTAAAATTCCCGCTTGACCGTTGGTGGCCGTCGTTGCGAAATCAATAGATGCCAATGCCAGGCTATCAAATAGGCTGCTAAATAAAGCTGTATCTGCGGACAGACATTTGTCCTTTAGCTGAACCGGCGACGTAAACGAAAAGTTTCCTCCTCCGTCTCCACCGGTATTGCTAAACATAGACCCCATCGCAGCCGCGTCTATCGTCGCCGATGATCCCGTTCTCATATAAACTCCCAATTCCGCCAACTGATTTAATCGACATATTTGAGGAACATAATTAACGGTGCTGAAACCTCCTGCGTCTTTAAAGACGTATGTCAGTGGTACATCAACTTGAGGAAATGTACAGGAGCCATCATCTTTTTTTGCTTCGACATTATAATTCTCAGCGTCCGGATCAGTACATCCTTTTTTACGACAAGATGAAATACTAAAACAAATAAGACAGGCGAGTGGGAAAAGTGTAATTTTTTTCATGAATGATGGTCAATTAGACATTATAAACTGCTCGCAAATTACGAAAGTATTGTGACTTAATGTTTGACGAGATTCTGCTTGGCTGGTCCTTGTTTAGCGCAGCGTAACGAGGACCTGTCTTTTTCAGCGTCTCCGGACGCGAGAAACCTCATGAATGATAGCAGGTCTAATGCTTCACAATAATCTCATCAGCAAAAATCCAGCTCTTGTTTCCTGAGCCGGGATGCCACTTGGGACAAGCGCCCGGATATACCGCAATAATGCGTATGTATCGCGTCTTCAACTCTTTGCTTATTCCGATACTTTGGGTCAGAGACCCATATTCATCGCGACCTATTTTGTTTTTGACAACTTCCATGGTAAACCAATCTTTTCCATTTCTCGAAATCATGAACTGCACTTCTGAGGGAAACCAAATCCAGGATTTGGCATCCTGTAGTAAACTGAGTTCGATCGATTGAATTTCCAGTTTCTTTTTAAAATCAATTTGTACATCCAGATTCTTACCAAGAAATCCCTGCCAGGAGCCGGTTTGAAAATCCTTACTCCCATACACTTGATCGATCAGCGCATTCTTACCACCACCGGCGTATTGATTTTGAAACTGAGTGTTCAGACGAATTTGCCATTTGTGATTGGATCGCTTAAACGTGCTCTCCATTAAATAGCTTCGTTCATCGCCTCGTACAGAAACAGCCTTAAAATTGGTCGATTTTTTAATTTTTATTGGCTTGGTGTAAAGGGTGGAATTCCTGGTCGGCAAACTGTTATCCGTTGTATAATAAATCGGTGCTTTTGAATTGGTTTTAAGAACGATCTTTCGTTTTTTGGTGAATGTTTGATCTGAATCGGTTACGAAAGGTGAAGCTACCAAATCATTGTTCCTAATCTTGGACGGAGGTGCCGAACCTAAATACGATCCCGGAGTACTGCTCATTTCAAAAATCATCGTTCCGCCTCTCATGATTTCAGAATGTAAAATGTAATTTCTGGTCAAGATTTTTCCGTTCAAATGGACGCGCTTTACATAATAATTTTGAGGTGCGGTATTTCGCGCGATAATTTGAAAGTCTTTTCCATTATCGAGATGAATGGTAGCCGTATCAAATAGGGGAGTACCTAATAAATATCGATCTGAGCCGGGACAGAACGAATAGAAACCGAGAGAACTCATAACATACCAGGAGGACATTTGTCCACAGTCTTCATTTCCACTCAGACCATCGGGTTTATTCGAATATAGCTGTGTTAAAATCTTGTAAACGTACTTCTGCGTTTTATGCGGATTGCTCGTAAAATTGTAAAGGTAGGCCATGTGATGACTCGGTTCGTTGCCATGAGCGTACTGACCGATCAAACCTGTAATATCTGCTTGGTTCCGACCCGATGTCTTGGACGAAGCCGTGAACAATCGATCCAACCATGACTCCAGCTCATCGCGCCCACCTAATAATTCAGTTAGTCCGTGAACATCTTGAGGAACGAACATGGAGTACTGCCAGGAATTAGCCTCGGTATAATCAAAGGTCACTTCGTCCGGTTTAAAATTACTTTTCCAACCTCCATTGTACCTTGGCTGCATGAATTTGGAATCCGGATTAAATATATTCTTATAAAACTGGGCGCGCTTGTAATAATCACTCGCAATCTTTTTTTGACCAATGGAGTCGGCAAAAACGGCAATGCACCAATCGTCATAGGCATATTCCAGCGTCTTTGAGACACTTTCGGACTCATCTTCTGAAGATATATAGCCACGCTTTTTATAAGCCTCAAGACCCAATTTATTGTCTTCGGATGACTTCATCATCGCTGCCAGGGCCAATTTCTTATCAAATCCTTGAATTCCTTTCACAAAAGCGTCAACTATCACCGGAATAGCGTGATATCCTATCATGCATCCGGTATAATTGGCAGAGAGCTCCCAGATTGGCAATGCACCGCCTTGACGGTATTGATTCATGAATGTCCAGATGAATTCTACTGTTCTGCTTCGTTGAGTTATTGTAAAAAGGGGATGTGTCGCCCGAAAGGTATCCCAGAGCGAGAAGACCGTATATTGCTTGTATCGACTGTCGTTGTGGATTTTCATATCCATTCCACGATATCGCCCGTCCACATCTGAAAAGAGATTTGGATTTAAATAAGAATGATAAAGTGCCGTGTAGAAGATTCTCTTCCGATCCGGATAGTTGGTGGATATATCGATTCCGCCCAACTCAACATCCCAGTTTGCCTGATTCTCGAAAAGGTAGGTGTCAAAATCCCAATGGGGCATTTCGGTTTTTAGGTTTCTTTTCGCACCGGGCATATCGACCGCAGATACGCCGACTTTTAGAATCAACTCATTAATTTCTGATCCAAATTCTAAAATCAACTTAGTAGGCTTTCCTTTGTCATCTTTCCTGAAAGTGCGATCACCGGGAATCTCAGATAACAGGATACAGAAATAGAAATGTTGTTCTCTTGCCCATGCCGTAGAAATACGCTTCCCCAGGAGTGTTGAATCATTCAGGAAAATCAAATCACTGTCAATGAGTTTATCTCTATGCTCAAGATCTATAATGATTTTCTTCTGTACTCCTTCAAGAAAACGATATCGATGAATTCCACATCGAGCTGTAGTGGTTAACTCAACATCTATCTTGTCATCATCCAGAAAAACAGAATAGTATCCTGCTTTCGCTTTTTCTCTACTGTGCGAAAAGCGGGATCCATAGCCATTGGCATTGTCATTTTTACTTCCGTTCTCCCAGGTATTTTTACCGGTGAACGGCATGATCAGCAAATCACCATAGTCCGACACACCGGTGCCGCTTAAGTGCGTATGACTGAATCCATAAATAACATTATCCGAATAATGATATCCCCCACAACCATCCCAGCCTTCCAGTCGAGTGTCGGGAGATAGCTGAACCATTCCGAATGGAAAAGCAGCCCCCGGATAAGTGTGACCATGCCCACCGGTTCCAATAAATGGATTGACTAATTCATGTTTGGGTTTGAGAGAAGAAAATACGAGAAGAGAACTACAGAGAAAAAGGGAAATAAAAATGTATTTCATCTCCTCATTGAATTTTAGCGGACCGTTTCAAACTGTCTCTTTGCTAAACCGGCTGCCCCTAAAATAGCACCATTTCTTTCATTTAAATCGGAGATTTTTAGCTCTAATTTATCTCGAAGATTCGGTAGCACAAAGGACTTCAGATACTTATCTGTCTTTCGTTTTAAAATGTTACCATTCTTTGAAATTCCACCTGACAAGAAAATATAGTTTAGGTCAAGAATGTGAAGAAGGTTGGATATGGCTACAGCCAAATGCTTACAAACTGAGTCAACAACTTCTAAGGATACGGGATCTTCCCTGCGAGCAGATTTGAATATTTCTTCCGGACTAATATCTGAGGGGGAGAGTTTTTGTAAAATCGACCCTCCACTGCTAAATTCTAATAATTCCTTGGCTGTTCGGATGATTCCATCTTTTCCAATGTAAGCTTCAAGACATCCAAGTTTTCCACAGCCACATTCTCTGCCATCCATTTGAGTCATTGTATGACCGATTTCTCCTGCGAGACCATTTTCTCCAAATACGATTTCACCGTTCACAAACAACCCAAGACCTATCCCTGTTCCCAGTGTGATGACGGCGAAATTCTCCAAATCCTGAGCATCTCCGCAGTACTTCTCTCCAAGCGCAGCGGCATTTGCATCGTTAATTACCGCAACAGGCAGGTCAAATTTTGTGGTGAAGATTTCATGAATTGGAATAATTTCTCCCCAGTTCAAGTTGGGGGCAAATTCGATTTGCCTGGTATCATTGTTAATGGATGGAGCTCCGATTCCAATTCCTTCCAGCCCACTTTTCAGATCACTCTTCACGTCTTTGTGAATTAAGTCAGCCAGTTCCTCAGCAGAAGCGATACTCGCGGTTTCAACCGAGCCTTCAACTGTATATTCGGAATCCTCATTAATTACCGCGTATGAGATGTTCGTCCCACCTATATCTATACCCAAAAATTTACTCATAATTCAGCTTTTATTTTCGTTGTTCCGAGAAGACCGAAAAAAGCGATGTAAAGGTAGGAAATTATTGGCAGTAGATACGATGTTGGAAGATCGAATGTATCTGAAATTTTCCCCATTATCATCGGAATAATCGCCCCGCCAACAATCATAATGACCAGAAGTGAGGATGCTTGTGAAGTATATTCCTTTAGATCTTCAATAGAAAGTGTAAAAATATTAGACCACATAATAGAATTAAATAGTCCGATTGATATGACGCACCACATTGCTCCCGAACCTTTAACCGCAAAGGCTGCCACTAATAATATGATGGCAATTATTGAGAAAGCCGTTAGTGCATATTTTGGTGAATTTCTGAAAATTATCATCACAATAAATTGAACAAGAAGGAATGGAAGCAAAGGCCAAATATCTTTGAATGTGTTCACAATTTCGAACCATCTTAACTCAACTCCATTTAGTTCAAGCCGCATGAAAATGCTAACTGAACATAGTAGCAGAATAAACGTTCCTGAAGAAACCATGAAACCAAAGAGCATTTTTTTACGGAGATTAAATTTACTACTCGAGATAATCGAAGTAGTTAATCTGCCGATCATCGCTCCACCCCAATAAATTGCGACATAACTTGGTGCCACAAAGCCGTCAATGTTCCCGATCTGGGGTAGCTTAACATATTCAAGAAGTTTACTCGCAATGGCCACTTCGGCACCAACGTAAAAAAAGATCGCAACCATGCCGAATCGAAGATGCCGGAATTTCAAAGCACTCCCTTCAAGCTTCTGTTCTTCCAGACTAAATTCAGGAAGTTTTGTAAAGAACAAAAAGAGTGCGGCAATTAAAAAGATTATTCCCAGAACAGTATAGGGCATTTGAATTGAAGAATCTCCATCATAATATGAGAGGATAATAAAGCCGATAAACATGGGGCAAATTGCCGTTCCAAGGGAATTAAAACCTTGCGCTAAGTTCAAACGGCTGCTCGCACTATCCTTGGCCCCAAGGATAGCGACATAAGGATTACATGATATCTGAAGCAGCGTAAATCCTAAACCTAAAATAAAGAGCGGTAGCAACATCAGGTAATAATTGTGGAAGGGAACAAGCGGATAAAATAATAAGCAGGCCAGACCGGAAGTAATCAGTCCTATTATAATGCCGTTCTTATAACCGATCTTGTTAATAGGATCTCCTCTTGTTGCAGAAATTAAGAAATAAATCAATGAGCCTATTCCATACGCACCAAAGAATGACAATTGGACCATCATCGATTGCGTATCGGTCAGAACAAAGATATCTTTGAAATATGGAATAAGGATGTCGTTTGCAACAGTCGTAAACCCCCATAGAAAGAACAAAGACGTAACTATACTAAAGGCAAATCGATGACTTTTTTCGCTTGAAGATGTCAATTTTAAACGATTTAAGGCTATTTTTAAATGTAAAGAAAATAATCGAATTTAGAAAGATCAAACTTACATATTCTTAGCAATAATAATGCTTCGAAAACAGCATTAGGGTCTGTTAAGAAATAGCGAGCCTAAATGTATTATTTATTTTTTGACAGGCCCTTAAACCTGATAAAGCTTAAATTTGATTTTACTTATTAATTGAGATGAGAAAAATTCTAATCACAGGGGGAGCGGGTAACATAGGCAGTGCATTGGCCAACAACCTATTAGCACAGGGAGAGACTGCTGTAACTGTAGTCGATAATCTCACTACCGGAGATTTATCAAAGGTCGATGTCGATCATTCGAATATGACTTTTATTGAGGCTGATGTAAATGAATATGAGCAGGTCGAAAAAATAATGGGGACTATCAAATTTGATTATGTGTTTCACTACGCGGCGACGGTTGGAGTTAAACGAACCCAGGCTAATCCCCTGAATGTTTTACGTGATATTGATGGAATCCGACATCTGCTCGATTTTTCTAAAGACACCGGTGTCAAACGATTTTTCTACTCATCTTCTTCAGAGGTCTATGGCGAACCTGTTACGATTCCACAAAATGAGGATACGACTCCCTTAAATTCACGCGTACCTTACGCCGTAGTCAAGAATGTGGGAGAGTCCTACTGTCGGTCATATCAACAGGAATATGGTTTGAATTATACAGTGTTTCGCTTTTTCAACACTTATGGTCCTCACCAAACTCAAGATTTTGTTATAAGTCGGTTTATCGCTGCTGCCATGAAGGGAAAAGAGATAACGATCTATGGAACCGGGGCGCAAAGCCGAACATTTTGTCATGTCGATGATAACATTGAAGCTACGGTTAAGGCTTTGGAAGAGCAATTGTTTGTGAACGATGTGGTTAACATTGGTGGAGCTCGGATTATCCCTATCATTGAACTTGCTCGAATTATTATTAGACTAACAAACAGTGCTTCGAAAATTGTCCATTTACCACCACTTCCTGATGGAGATATGACAAGACGTCAACCCGATAATTCGAAAATGAGAAGCATACTGAACCGCGATTTAGTTCCGCTCGAAACCGGAATTAAAAAAATGATAGTCGATCCTGTTTTTCTAAAGTTGATGAACTTGAGCTAAATGTGCGGAATTAACGGTATTTATCAGTTTTCTTCCAGGACTTTTTCAAGTGAAAAAATTCGGGCAATGAACGAGGCCTCGGCACACAGAGGACCTGATGCTGATGGTGAGTACGTTGATGACCATATTATGCTCGGACACCGGCGCTTGTCTATTATTGATCCCGATCCAATTTCGAACCAACCGTTTAAGTCGGCTGACGGAAGGTTTGTCTTGACCTTTAATGGGGAGATCTACAACTATAAGAATCTTCGATCACAAATTGAGGATTACAATTTTGTTACCAAAGGAGACACGGAGGTTGTACTGGCGGCCTATATGAAATACGGAGACAATTGCCTTCGAATGTTCAATGGCATGTTCGCATTTGCCATCTGGGATAATGAAAAGAAAGAACTCATTGTGGCAAGAGATCGACTCGGAATAAAACCGCTTTACTATTATCGGAGCGATGAGGAATTCATCTTTTCCTCTTCTCTAAAGGCAATACTGGCTACTGATCTAATTCCTCGAAAGCTGGATAAGCAAAACCTGATCGACTATATGCGTTACCAGACGGTACATGCCCCGCAGACAATTGTTGAAGGCGTGTTTATGCTGATGCCCGGAGAGCAAATTACCTTAAACGAATCGAACGGAGCGGTCTATCGTCAATACTGGAGTCAGTTGACTGAATGGGAGGGTGCAAGCATGTCAATTTCAGATGTGCAGACAAAAGTTCGTGAGAAGCTGACGAAAAGTGTCGAGCATCGTTTAGTTGCAGATGTCTCCTTCGGTGCCTTTCTTTCCGGCGGAATCGATAGCTCGATTATCGTTGCCTTGATGGCACAACAAATGGATCAGAAAGTAGAGACCTTTTCTGTTGTATTTAAAGAAGATGAATTTTCCGAGGCAGTGTACGCTCGAGAAATAGCTGAGAGATATCAGACAAATCATCACGAGATTGAATTGAGTGTTGAAGAATTCAAGGATTTGATTCCTGCTGCGCTTTCATTCATGGAACATCCGAGTGGTGATGGACCAAATACCTATGTTGTATCAAAAAAAACACGTGAGGCAGGTGTTAAAATGGCTCTCTCCGGTTTAGGAGGAGATGAACTCTTCGGAGGTTATTCAGTCTTCCGGCAAATTCCCGAATTACAGGCAAAGAAGTGGCTGGGTAGTTTTCCATATTACTTTCGAAAGCCAATGGCAGGCGCGTACCATCAATTTAAAGGAACAATCGAGTCGGCCAAAGTGAGTGAGATTCTGAAGCTACAGAACTTCGATATGGAGTATATCTATCAATATTATCGCCAGGTATTAATGGATCGGCAGATAGAAGCGCTCGTTCCAAATATGACCTTACCTCTAAATCGCTCCCTGAATATTGTTCATGAACTGGTTGGCTATGATAAACCCGGCTGGAGTCTTCCCCCTTTGAGTCGAATATCGATTGCAGAAATAAGTACCTACATGCAGAATGTTTTGCTCCGTGACTCCGATCAAATGAGTATGGCAAACGGGCTTGAGTTGAGAGTTCCATTTCTGGATCATGAACTGGTTTCTTATGTTTTAGGTATCTCAGATAAGATTAAGGAGCCAATTACTCCTAAAAAATTGTTGGTAGATTCGTGCAAGGATTTAATTCCCGAATCAATCTACAATCGAGAAAAAATGGGATTCATTTTGCCTTACGAAAGATGGATGCGTACTGAACTAAAATCCTTCTGCGAAAAAAACCTCGAAGTGGTAAAAAACATTTCTTACATTTCCTCAAAAGAAGTGGATTCCATGTGGAATCGTTTCCAGAGGAATCACAAGAGCATTAGTTGGTCTCGCATCTGGCCACTCGTTGTTTTGGGTCATTGGATAAAAGAAAATAGGATTGATGGCTAAGAAAAAGATTCTGATATGCATAGATTGGTATGAGCCCGGCTTCAAGGCCGGAGGCCCTATTCGTTCTGTGACCCATATTGTCTCGGCCCTCAAGGACAAGTTTGAGTTCTACGTCATGACTTCTGCCTATGACCTCGGTGAGACCGAACCGTATGAAAATATTGATTTGGATACATGGCTCGATATCGATGACATCTTCATCAAGTATATAAGCAGGAAAAATCTCACCTCTACTGTGATTAAGGGAAATATCCAGGAAATTGAGCCCGATATCATTTATTTGAACAGCCTGTTTTCGACGCTTTTTACATTGGCACCACTTCGGGTTGCAAGGCGAAAGAGTATAGGAGTTGTACTTGCCCCACGCGGAATGCTTGGAAAAGGAGCCCTCGAAATTAAAGCTGCCAAAAAGAAGATATTTCTTACCGTTTCCAAATTGATCGGCCTTTACAGTAAAATTACCTGGCACGCCTCGACGATCGAAGAAGAAAACGAAATTAAAAAGACCTTTGGGCCCAAAGTCAAGGTTGTGATTGCTCAAAATATTCCAATGAGTCAAAAGTTGGAGTTGGACCATATTCTTGATCGTAAGAAAACTGAAAAAATTCGTTTTGTCTTTATTTCCCGACTAGCGAGAAAAAAGAACTTGCATATAGCGATTAATTGTCTGAAGCAGTGTAAGACTGACGCCAACGTTTTGTTCGATATTTATGGAAACGTTGAAGAACAGGAGTATTTTGATTCCTTTAAAGATGATTTGAAGGATCACGGCAATGTCAAGATTGAATACAAAGGAGTTTTACGTCCAAGTGAAATTCCGGAAGTTTATGCTGATTCAGATTTTTTATTGTTGCCAACAATGCACGAAAATTACGGACACGCAATTGTAGAAGCATGGAGTAATGGATGTCCCGTCATTATCTCGACGAATACGCCCTGGAAGAATTTGCGCGTACAAGAATTAGGCTGGGATGTTGACATTACCGATCCTCAGAATTTGACAAATGCATTACAGGAAGGAATTGATCTGGATTTTACCTCTTATATTGCAATGGTTCGGGCCTGTTATAATCATTTTTCAGAGGAAATTTCCGAATCGGAGGTAATAGCAGAAAATCAAAAATTGTTCGACGATGCCAACTGATTTATCTCAATTTAATAACGACTGGTACAAACCGGGAAATGTGGTGAAGAGAACTCTTTGGTATTTTTTCAACGCTTTTTATTTACTCAACCCTTTAAATCCGTTTGGTGGCCTTCGAAAATTCGTTCTTCGATTATTTGGCGCTAAAATCGGCAAAGCGGTGGTTATTAAACCAAGAGTAAATATCAAGTATCCGTGGAAGTTAAAAATTGGGGATCATAGCTGGATTGGTGAAGATGTTTGGATAGATAACCTTGGTGTGGTGGAAATTGGTGCGAATTGCTGTATTTCTCAAGGAGCCTTGCTCTTATGTGGAAATCATGATTACAAAAAGCCAACTTTTGATTTGATGGTCGGAGATATTACACTGGAGGAGGGCGTTTGGATTGGAGCTAAATCCATCGTTACGGCTGGAGTTCGTTGTCATTCCCACGCAATATTGACTGCAGGTTCTGTGACAGGTATAGATCTTGAAGCTTATAAAATTTACCGAGGAAATCCTGCCGAAATTGTGCGTGATCGAGAAATCATTACACTTGACATGACACCAGCCTGATAA
>CAZCAD010000051.1:0-11386 GCA_964496525.1 uncultured Flavobacteriales bacterium
GTGTCTCTTCACCGCCGAACATCTTCTTAAATATTGACATAAAATAAATTTAGGGACCATGAATATAATAAATTCATCGTTTAAATAGAAGAGGTGACGAACTCTTTCTCCATCAATTAATATTTAATCGATTCAGAAATTAAAATGTCAAGAAAAGATTGAGAGAACTTTAACAGTCATCCAGAACACGAACGAACTCTTTTAATTCGTCATGATTCTCAAAAAGATATTCCATGGCATCCTTCTTTAAACTGAAAATATTGGAAGGGTTTGCATTCTGCATAGCGTCCAGTGCATGCACCAATACCGGATCGAATCGAAAGTACTTCATGCCGCAGGATTCGGCGAGCTCTAACATTTGCTCATGCGTCTCCTTTACTTGTTCTTCGATTTTATCGATGATCCTTAGAACACCACAGCCGAGGCTAAGAACCACCAAATCTTCATTTATTTCTTTCTCGGCGATAGAAAGGGCTGTTGGATTTTTTGCGACGATAAATCCGTCAACGAATTCATAATCTCCAATTTTGACTACTGGAAACACCGTCGGAATTGCACAAGATGCTTTTACAGCGTCGGTAAGATCAACCGGATTTTTTGAATTAAAAACATATGGCGTTACCGTATCAGTTCGACAAGCCACAATATTAAGTTGGGGAAAGTCAATTAAATGGTAAGGACTGAAATTGTGCTCTATTAACTTATTGAAGGCTCTTGCCGGATTTTCATCACCAAATGGATTGGCCGCAGCTTCCGATCGAAATTCGTAGATATCCAGAACGGTTTGAATTCGGTGAATGAATAGTCGATCTTTCTGCACATTTAGTCCGGCTCCAATAACAGCACCGGTGGACGTGCCCCACCATTCGGGATCGTACTCGTTCAGATTCCGTTTGAGCAATAATTGAAGTTCTCTTAGAATTACTAATGGAATGACGCCTCTTATTCCTCCGCCATCAATTGATATGATTAGTTTTTTAGCCATTTCAGCCTATATTAATATACGAAAAATGCAGCATAAAGTCAAGACAATCTCATGAATGGTTTACGCTTGAGTTTACTCTCAAAATAAGCGGTATAATTAAAATAACGCAAGGCGCCCTGTTCAAATGGATCGTTGAAAACCCGATTCAACCTTTGTTGACCATCACTAAACATTTCGCGTACTGCTTTTTTGTCTGCTAAAGAAATTTTGGCCGCTTTGCGAATTATCCCCAATATACTTCTTTCAAATTTACGAAGACCTTTCTGCTTGAGAAGGAAGGTAAACGAATTGCGTAGCTGACTCTCTATCAATAAATCTTCCTCCTGCTCAAAATAAGTAAGCAACAAAAGTAAACGGCTATGAAGTTCGATTTCAAGCTGTAAAGAGCGAAACGTCTGGTTCAATATCTTATTCAAATAAACGGCAGCAGATCGGAAGTCCTGCTCTACAAAACAACTATAAGCCAATAAGTAATACAATTCATACCAATATTCCACGCTTGAATTCTTTAATTGATTTAACAATTCATCAATCTCGTTTCTGACATTATAAATCGCCGCAAATTTTTGATCTGCTATCTGAATTCGAAAACCTGCGAGCTTATTCCGCAATAAAAATTCCAACTTTAATTCGGAATTCTTCGACTGTAACAATTCATTTTCAAATTCAAACTGTAAAACCCTTGCCGTTTCAACTTCATTAAAAGTTAGGTAGTTCACTACTAGGTTGAGTTTACTTTGAAGAAACAGCTGGGGATAACGAGAGCCGAGGTATGAATGCTTATCAAAGAGTTTGACTAGCGATAGGCTGTATTCAATTGCTTTTTCTTCATCATGGTTGACATGAGAATAATGATTCAGAATAAAGAGCCGATACATCTTGCAAACAACTGTCGTGGCGGATGTATCAGAACGTATTAAATTGTCCTTGTGGATATTTTCATAATATTCCAGGTCAGAATAATTTCGAGGTAAGCCCAGTCGTTTATACTGACTTTCCATCGCCTCAAAAAGTGATTGGAACTCAAGTTCAAGGTGATAATTTTCCGAAGCAAGCTTTCGTTCATTTTGAATTGCCAATAGTTCCGGATTAGAATATTCACCCAATAGCACTTGAACATCAAGACAGTCCAGTATTGTGGTCCAACTTTCATTTAATCGTTCTTTTTTTTTCAGATTCTTCAAACGATCATTACAATGTTTATACAGTCCTCTTTTATGCAGCAATTGCAATTCGAATTGCTTAATTGATAAATTTTGAATTTCCTCCCTCCTAAGGGAGGTCAGAAAAAGACTCTTTATAATGTTCTTGTAAAGCTGGCTTTTGGTGTTGTCGAAACGACTGTTCGTTTTTGTTAAGGATAAATCTTTTTGATAATCCTTGTCACTTAAAGCCCCCTTCCTCTCAATAACATTAAATAATTGGACGTAAATCGGAATTTTGGCGGTCGACTTCCGCATTGAAAATCGCTTGAAATCACGTTTTTCGGTAGGATGCATTTGACTAATTAGGTCAAATATGAGTTCTATTCTTGCACTCATAAATCAGTATATAAAACATTTAATCTATTGATTATAAATATATTATATAATTTATATCTATTTATAAATAAGTAATTTAGCGAATTTTTTGAAAAAACCAGCGCAATGACCTTCTAATTTTGATTCGTAAACAAAAAACAAGAAATGATGACACAAGAAATGATGACACAAAAAATCAAATCACTAAACCGTCTAATTCGACATTTTAGCTTGCTTATGTTGACTGGACTTATCAGTCAGGTAATAAACGCGCAATCAAGCGAACAGCCGATGGCTGACTTACTAAACAAGAAGGGCGATTGGAAAGTGGAGGTAAAAAATGGAAACAACGACCGAATGGGTTCAGCAACAGCTACCATTATATCAGGTCCTGGAAACCATTCAGTATTGCTAATGTTCGAAACGAATGAAGGTCCTTTTGCCGGATTTGAGTTGAACGAAATCATTAGCTGGAATCCGGAGTCGAATCAATATGATATCGTATGGGTCGAGAGCTTTCATTCCGGGGTGGTGATTGTATCAGCAAATCGAACTGAAAATGGATACTCATACTTAAGAGAGTTTGAACAAAATGGTCAAAAGTCCTTTGAAAGAGGATCCATGGTCAAGATAGATGAGAACAATTTCAGCATGACCAGCGAAGTGTCAAATGATAAGGAAAACTGGATCATTACGATGAATCTGATATACAAGAGAGTCGAAACGAAAGCAAATTAATTATTAACTTAATCTTTAAAACTTAGAGACATGAATGTTGTAGAAATGCGTAAGGCAATTATCCGAAATCTTCCTGAAAAAACAGGATTTTCAATTGATCACTGGGTAGACATAGTTCGCAAAAGTGAAATCACCGGTAAAAAGGAAGCGGTTAGTTTTCTTAAACAAACCCACAATTTGGGACACTATCAAGCGGAAACAGTGTTTACGGTCATGAACGATGATGATGTGTATCTGGATGGGGATGGATTGGAAAGCAGTCTGGTCGAAAAATCCAACGAAGTAATTGTAGGACTTTATAAATCAGCTCATGACAAGATTATGAAACTGGGCAACGATGTGAGCAAACATCCTTGTAAAACTTACACCGGATTTAGTCGCTCACGTCAGTTTGTCGTTTTAAAACCACAGAAATCGCAGCTTATTGTCGGACTTGCTTTGAATGCCGATCCTGAGGTGGATGGACTTACTTCGGCAAAAGGCCTCGGCGGATCTGATCGCCTCAATTTCAAATACTCGATGAAGTCGGAGGAAGACTTGGATATCTTAGACGATCTTCTTAAATCAGCTTATTCTGAGAATTAAGTCTCCGAAAATCCAACAGATTCTGAAACAAGTTCAGGATCTTTTAGAACAAAACTCTACGATAGTTAGGACTTACTTCACCCTCAAAAGCTGTCCAATATGAAGAATATCCGTATCCTTTATGCTGTTAAGACGGCAAAGCTTAGAAACTGAACTTCCGTACAATCCTGCAATTTTCCCAAGTGTATCACCGGATCGAACTTTATGGGTAGATGCACTTTTATTTACTGAACCGGAATCATTGGAGCCGAAAACAGTCGCCGAACTTCCCGGTCGAAAAATACCGCGATGAACAAGCAAATTATCCTTCACTGTTTTATTTTTAAAATCGAAGATGAGCTCGGGATTAATTGGATTATCATAAAAGCGAATCTCAAAGTGCAAATGTGAACCGGTTGACCTACCGGTATTTCCACCGAGTGCAATAGGATCTCCGGCATTAACATCTTGATTAGGAGCAACCAATAATCTGGAACAGTGTCCGTAATAAGTTTCCAAACCGTTATAATGTCTGATGATTATAAGGTTTCCAAATCCTCTGTCATGGAATTGAGAATAACGAACTTTGCCGTCAAATGCGGCATACATAGTGTCACCGGTCTCCAAATCAATGTCAACACCATTGTGATTTCTTCCGCGTCGGTATCCATATTTTGAAGTCATCCTGCCCTCAAACGGAATACGATAATTCTGGTGCAAAGAGTCCAGCACACACAACCACAGGGTATCTGTCAATTCATTTACATCATTAGTCGTGCAAGTAATGGTCAGATCGTGATCCCACTTTGAACGATATTTATGAACTGTGTCGGTACAGACCATTTCATGAATGGCATCATTCATAATTCCGTCAAAGTCGGCGTCATCGGCATAAGCCCAAGTACGATTGGGATAAATATACATCGTCCCATTCGCCGTTTCAATCGTATCAATGGGTTCAAATGCCGGTACCTGGCTAAAAGAAGCAGCACTTGCGTAGGTCAAAGCAAGGATGAAAAGAATTCTTCTCACGGTTTTATCGGTCTTGTTAGCACTACAAAAATAGGCCTTTTGAATAACTACGGGCGATACAACCCACTTCTTCATCAACATTTAACAGTTATTAACCCCTAAAAAAAGCCACAATCCGCGATTTTTTGATCATTCGGTGCATCAAGCCTCAAAAATGCGCTATCTTTGCCAAAATTTTTCGAAAGGGTTAACAACAATGGGATTGTGGCCTTAAAGAGAAAAAAAGCGAATGCCTGAAGGGTTCGAGGTCGTTATTGGGAATTTAGTTAACGAATCAATCAGGTATAAGGGACTAAATTTTTAATATGATATTTAATGAACTGGGGCTGAAGGAAGCACTTCTCTCAGCCGTCCGCGGTTTAGGTTTTGAAAAACCGACCGAGATTCAGGAACAGGTGATTCCGTATTTAATCAAGAATCAAGGAGATTTGGTTGGACTTGCTTCGACGGGAACAGGAAAAACTGCGGCATTTGGTTTGCCTTTGCTGAACCTCTTAGATCTTGACACCAAAATAACTCAGGGACTAATCATTTGTCCCACCCGCGAACTCTGTATTCAGATTTCTAAGGACTTAATCAGCTATACGAAAAACCTGGCCAAGGTAAAAGTCGTTGCCGTTTATGGCGGTGCCGATATTTCAAAACAAATCCGACAATTAGACAAAGGTGCTCACATCATCGTGGCAACACCCGGCAGGTTAAAAGATTTAATCAGTCGTCGAAAAGTACAGATCCGAAACATCGATGTTGTTGTATTGGACGAAGCTGATGAAATGCTGAACATGGGATTCAAAGAAGACATTGATCACATTTTAGAAGGCACACCGAAACATAAAAGTGTTTGGCTCTTTTCTGCAACTATGCCAAAGGATGTTGCCAGAATTGCCAGTAACTATATGGATTCTCCTTTTGAAGTAACTGTGGGAGCAAAGAACGAAGCAAATAAAAATATCCATCACCAATATTGTGTGGTAAAAGAAAGAGATCGATTCAGTGCCTTAAGAGCAATCATTGATTTCAATCCACAAATCTATGGATTGATATTCTGTCGGACACGTAGAGAGACCGGAATGGTCGCGGATAAATTGATGGCTGCAGGCTATAATGCGGAACCGCTGCACGGAGACTTATCACAAGCCCAGAGAGACCGGGTGATGGGCAAGTTCAGGACGAAGACGCTACAGATATTGGTGGCAACTGATGTGGCAGCCAGGGGAATTGACGTAGATGACATTACGCATGTTATTCATCATAAATTACCCGAGGATGCTGAAAATTACACCCACCGCTCAGGTCGTACAGCAAGGGCAGGAAGAAAAGGAGTTTCTCTCGCACTGATTAACACCAAAGAAGGAAAACGAATTAAGGCCATCGAAAAAACTATTGGAGACAAGTTCGAGCTGATAAACATTCCAACTTCGAGTGAAATCGGAGAAAGACAGTTGTTAAACAGCGTCAACAAATTGAGAGAGGTCAGTGTAGACGAGAAGGTCATTGGAAAACATATGCCCGCAATCATGAAAGGACTAGAGGATTTTTCTAAAGAAGATCTTGTTAAACGATTCTTATCAGCAGAAATTAATCGCTTTTCATCAAGCGATAAGAATGATCAAAATTTGAATGCGAAATTGGACACTAAAGGCCGTGATGATTACAAGAGGAAAACACGATTAGTGAATTCAGACAGTCAACGCTTTTTTGTCAATCTTGGTCAAAAAGATGGCTTCAACAGAGGCGCTCTTCTCAGAATTGTCTGCGATAAATCGGGATTGACGAAAAATAGCATTGGCAAAATTGACATACTTAAAAATTTCTCCTTCTTCGACGCAGATATTTCCGTTGCAGATAAATTGCTCCGTAGCCTGCAAAATGTTGAGTTCGAGGGAAAGTCAATGTCTGTTGAAAAAACGAACAATGGCAATTCCGGTTCGGGTACATCTTCAAATGCTCATACCAACCGAGGCTCCCAGAAAAGGTACCAGCATAAAAAGAAGCCGAAAAAAATGACTTCCAAAGAAAGAAAAAGAAGGAGATGATTTGAGTGAATGGGAATAGAAATCAGAAATATTGCGATTATCGCTCATGTCGATCACGGCAAGACGACATTGGTTGATCGAATGATAGAGTCGGGTAAAAATCCGATTAAGTCCAGCGGCGAATTGATAATGGACAGCAACGATCTCGAGCGAGAAAGAGGAATTACGATTACGTCAAAGAATGTTTCGGTCTTTTACAAGGACACAAAAATCAATATCATAGATACCCCTGGGCACTCCGATTTTGGAGGTGAGGTAGAGCGCGTTTTGAACATGGCTGATGGCGTCTGTCTTTTGGTAGATGCTTTTGAAGGGCCAATGCCTCAGACAAGATTCGTTCTCCAAAAAGCACTGGAAATTGGACTTCGACCACTTGTGGTGATCAATAAAGTTGACAAAGAGAACTGCGATCCTGATTTGGTTCATGAAAGGGTCTTTGATCTGATGTTCGAACTTGATGCAAGTGAAGAACAGCTTGAGTTTGAAACAATTTATGGCTCCGCTAAAAATGGATGGATGAGTAAAGATTGGAATCAACCAACAGACTCAATTCAACCATTATTAGACACTATTTTGGATTACTTCCCTCCCACTGTATTTGAGGAAAAGTCCACACAAATACTAATTACTTCTCTCGACTATTCTTCCTTTGTTGGCCGAATAGCAATCGGGCGCCTGGTCGGAGGTGAAATAAAACCAAATAGCAATGTCATTTTAGCAAAGCGAACCGGCGAACTGATCAAATCCAGAACCAAAGAAGTCTTTGTTTTTGACGGTTTAGAGAAAAACAAAGTTAATGAGGTTCAAAGAGGAGATATCTGTGCGATTACCGGTGTAGAGGGATTTGAAATAGGCGATACAATTTGCGATTTCGAAAATCCAAAGCCACTACCGGCTATAACCATTGATGAACCGACAATGAGTATGATGTTCACAATTAACGATTCACCGTTTTTTGGAAACGAAGGAAAATTCGTGACATCACGACACATTCATGAACGCCTGGATAAGGAACTGGAAAAGAACCTGGCCTTAAAAGTCGAAAATGCCGGGGCTGCCGATAAGTGGACGGTTTTTGGCAGAGGAGTGATGCACCTATCAGTTCTTCTTGAAACAATGAGAAGAGAAGGGTACGAAATTCAGGTGGGACAACCTCAAGTAATTTTGAAGGAGATAAATGGTCAAAAATGTGAACCGGTCGAAGATCTTACAATCGACTTACCTGAATCTTACTCCGGAACTGCCATTGATGCCGTGACCAAAAGAAGAGGTGAGATGATCAGCATGGAACCGAAGGGCGAGCGTATGATCTGCAAATTTCTCATTCCGTCACGCGGAATAATTGGCCTCAGAAGCTTACTCCTGACTCAGACAACCGGTGAAGCAATAATGACGCACCGCTTTATTGAGTATCAGGCTTGGAAAGGAGATATTCCGCAAAGACTGAGTGGTTCTTTGATATCAATGGAAAAAGGAACATCAATTCCATTTTCGCTTCATAACCTGAAAGAAAGAGGAAAGTTCTTCATTCCACCGAACGTCGAAATTTATGAAGGACAAGTTATTGGCGAGAATACACGTGCCGGTGATTTAGTCATCAACGTTACAAAGACCAAGAAGCTGACGAATATGCGAACGCACAGTACAGATGAAAAAGTCAAACTATCTCCTCCGATTACATTTTCTCTCGAAGAAGCGCTGGAGTACATACGGGAAGATGAATACGTAGAACTGACGCCGGAAAACATCAGAATCAGAAAAATACTGCTGAAAGAAACTGAGCGAAAAAGAGCGACTAATAATTCAATGACGTAAATTATTCATCGACCACAATTTCAAATTTCAGGTATTCAACAATTTGTCGTTATTAACCCTCGTAGTTTGCGGTCGAAACTTTACGGTTTTGAACTACTTTACGATAGATAATTTGCCTACCTTCGCTGCTATCATTTTCGAACCAAAAAATAGCGACCTATCTGACGCCTGACGGCAGGCAGGCGGAAAAGGCAGGGCAGGCAGGCGTGAACTTATGATTTTGTGCACTGGGCTGGCGAAAATAAAGAGTCAAACAAAACAAATTGTTCATAAGGCTGTTAATAATAATATGACCGGGCAAACAATACACTCTCGAATAATATTTAATTTGTTATAATTGTTACTACTAACTGACCTGTATGTTTGAAGACGAAGACGAGCTTTATGATCCGCAGTTCAACGCTGAACTAAAGCGTTTTGAGAAGATGACTAAGAGCAAACAAGCTTTTTACTTCGATCCGGAAATGCTGGAACAAATTATTGATCACTTCATTATTAAGAATCATCTGAAAAAAGCCCTGAATGCAATTGAATTTGCATTCGACCAGCATCCGGGCGATATCGTTTTTAATCTTCGTAAAGCCCAGATTTTTTCGACCACCGGCAAGCTTAAAGAGAGTCTCTTGATTCTACAAGATCTCGAAAAAACAGATCCACTCAATACGGAAATTTTTATTACTAAGGCAAGTGTGTTTTCTCAACTGCGCGATCATGTAAAAGCAATCAAGTACTTTGAGAAGGCCATCGAAACTGTACAGGAATTCGAAGAGGGTGAAGATGTGGAAGACATTCGTTTCGATTTAGCCCTGGAATACGAAAATGTAAACGATTTTACAGCGGCGATTAAAGTTCTGAACACGATTTTGGCAGGTAGCCCTGAAAATGAAGCAGCCATATACGAAATTGCATATTGCTACGAACGGACCGGCGACTTTGATAAATGCATTGAATATTACGAGAAATACATCGATAACAATCCATACTCATTTACCGCCTGGTATAATTTAGGTAATATCTACTTCTTGAAGGATAACATTTCCAAAGCACTTTGGGCGTATGACTTTTCTACTGTTATCAACGAAGAGTTTGCTTCCGCGCATTTCAATATGGGCAATACCTACATGCAAATCAACGAGTATGAAAAAGCACTGGCGTCTTATCAGAAATGCATAGAAATAGATGGCGATGATGCCTTAACTTTGAGTTATTTGGCCGAATCCTATGAACGCCTGGAACGTTACGATGAGGCCATGCGCTTCTATAATGAGGCAAAAGAAATTAACCCTGAACTGTCAGAACCTTGGTTAGGAATTGGAATTATTCTAGAGTTACAGGGAGACGTGAGGCACGCAATAAACTTTTTAACCCAAGCCGTTCGTTTGCAACCTGAAAATGCAAATTATCGATTGGTCTTAGGTGAAGCATTGTACAATGCCGGGCGATTGGTTGAAGCTGAAACCGAGCTTGAGCGGGCACTTCAGGCCGAACCTGGATACGGCGATGCAGTCATGTTGATCGCCAGGATCAAAGCCGAATTCAATGAAAATGAAGCCTTGGATTATCTCCTGCGCGTCGAAAATCTGGGCACGCTCGATTCCAAAGTACGCATACTCTTGTCTGCCTATTTATGGAAAGCAGGACAAAAAATGGAATCTTTGCTGGCCTTCAAAAAAGAATATCTTTTAGATAAGGAATCAGCAAAAACTCTTTTCCTATATTTGCCAGAAGCTGAATTCATCCCGGATTTTATGGCAATAATAGACGAGCAGGACGATGAGTAAAAATTTCAAACTAACTCACATTCCGAAAAGAGATTCGAAACCGCGTAGTGCCGGTCTCACGATGATGATGGATAAAGGTCTTTCTCTGAGGGAGACTGAAGACTTTCTTGCGGCCTCAAGCGATTATACCGACATCGTCAAATTTGGATTTGGAACCGCCTATGTGACTGCCGATCTGGACGAAAAAATTAAGTTATACCGGAGTGCTAACGTTCGACCTTATTTTGGCGGTACCATGTTCGAAGTCTTCACTGCCCGAAAACGATTCAATGATTTTCGGAAGATGCTGGATAAATATGATCTTGACCTCTGCGAGGTATCCGACGGTTCTATTATTATTCCGCATGACAAGAAATTGGAATATATCTCCAAACTGGCCAAAGACCGAACTGTGATGTCTGAGGTAGGCTCAAAAGATGCCGGAATTATTATCTCGCCGGCTAAGTGGATTCGCATGATGAGCACTGAACTCGAGGCCGGATCCTGGAAAGTAATTGCCGAAGGTAGAGAAAGTGGAACCGTCGGTGTCTTCCGTCCAAACGGAACCGCACATACGTATTTGATCAATAAGATTATTGCGAAGATAAAACCCGATGACATCTTATGGGAGGCACCGAAGAAAAATCAACAAGTTTGGTTCATCAGATTATTCGGTGCAAATGTCAATCTTGGCAACATCGCTTACGACGAACTCATTCCACTCGAATGCCTGAGACTTGGATTAAGAGGAGATACCTTCTTTGAATTCCTACCGGACAAAATTGAAGCCGAATTGAAGCCGGCCAATGAGGTTGAAGAAGAACAAGGCGCTGAATAATGTCGATGGGTCAGGAATTTCTGCAAGAAATTAAGTTGTTGAATCAAATGCTAATTCGCATTTGTTGCCTCGCTTGTCCAAGAATCCGGCCGATTAAA
>CAZCAD010000052.1:0-11161 GCA_964496525.1 uncultured Flavobacteriales bacterium
CGATATAGTACGACCTCTGATTTCATGCTAAATTCCCTGAACTCCGTTGAGTTCGCCGATAGCCTGATTTTTATATCGAATGACCACGGAGAAATTCGGATCCTTGACAAATCTAATTGGAGAAATCATCGAGTGTTTATTGGCTCAAGAGACAAGATTACAAAGGTTGTACTATCCTCGGATGGGAAATTTTTAGCATGTGCCGGTGCTAATCGCTCGGTAGTTATATGGGATTTAGAAAAGAGAGCGGCGACAAAAGTTTTGAAAGGATTGGTCAATCGTATTAATACAATTGCCTTTTCTGAAGACGGAGAAGATATTATTGTTGGTTATGCTGACGGAGAAATACGAAAAACCAATCTTATCACAAATCAATCGGTCTTGAATCATCTGAAGCCCAAGAGTAAAAATGTATTGGACATGGGTTCATTTTCGGTGTCCAATATTCAAATGTTAAATGGAGATACTGCCATATTTGAAGTGCTGTCTACGAGAAGATCTCTGGAGATTGAAGGAGTATACGATAAGATTTTAGAGTATACGGTTAGTTGGGACATAAAAGAAAATCTGCTTGGTATTGAAAAGAAAAAAGGAGAGTCACCGGAAGTAAGGGCCTACATTAAAGACCTCAAGAGGGGAGTGCTTCATCTTAATCAGTTCTTGCTGGATAAAAACCAACTTTCGGCAAAGAGCCAGAAACTGGATGTGTCGGTCAGCGTAATATCAAATGAAGTTTATGTTGATTCTTACGACGGATCGGATAATAGATTTGTGATCATAACCGGACATTCGGATTTGGTCAGCTCGGTCGCCATAAACGAAAGATATGGCTTCCTCGCCACTGCCAGTTGGGATGGCATGATTCGTTTCTGGGATCTAAAAAACGGAGACCTCTTGACCATATTTGGAGCCTTTGGAAAAGGTCAATACGTTTATCTAAATAGTGACAATTATTATTTCTCATCCAAAAATGCCCTGGACTACATCGGCTTTAAATTTGATGATCGGATGTTTTCATTTGATCAATTTGATTTAAAATATAATAGGCCGGATATGATAGTGGATAAGTTGCCATACTTTGATGAAGAGTATAAGGACGCTTATTTCAGGGCGTACAAAAAACGACTTTCAAAATTGGGAGTTAAAGAATCAGATTTGGAGCTTACAAAAGACATCCCCCACTTAGAAGTAACCAAAGGAGTATCCACCAGGAAAAGAAATGAACGAACAAGAAAGAAAGGGACCCGGCTAACAGTGGTGGATTTTCATGTTGAGGCGCACGACGAATTAGCTAATTTAGACAAACTTCACGTCAAAGTAAACGGAGTGCCGGAATTTGGAATTCTAGGTAAACCGATCAATCAGAAACAGTACAAGGAGACGATATCTATCCGTTTAAATCCGGGCAAGAATTACATCCAATTTAGTGTGATCAATGAGCACGGTATTTCCTCCTTTATATCCTCTTTTACAGTCAACGTGAGGAATAAAGAAGCGATATCAAACCTCTATGTTATTTCACTGGGGTCTTCCAAATTTCGGCAGTCTCAATACGACCTTGGTTATGCTGCCAAAGATGCTGAGGATATCGCAAATTACTTTTCAAAGAGACAGGGAGACTACGACCAGATTTTCATAAAAAAAATGGTGAATGAACAAATAAGAAAGGACAGTGTTGTTGCCCTGAAGAGCTTTTTGAAAGGTGCTACTGAGAATGATGTGGTTATTCTATTTGCCGCCGGACATGGGGTGTTAGATGCAGAATTGGACTATTACTTTTCAACTTACAACATGGATTTTAATGATCCGTCAGAGAAGGGAATCCCATACGATGTTTTCGAAAACCTGATGTCCGAGACAAAGAGTAGAAAAAAAGTAATGTTTTTAGACGCTTGTCATTCCGGAGAAATTGATAAAGATGAGGTCATAGAAAATTTTGTCCTTGAAGAACAGGGAGACCTGACGTTTAGAAGCGTGAATCGAACAATTAAAAATATAAATGCTATCAACAGCTTTGATCTTTCTAAAACACTCTTTGCAGATATGCGAATGAATAGTGGAACGACTGTGATCTCATCGGCAGGAGGTGCTCAATATGCCATCGAGGGCGAAGAATGGGATAACGGAGTTTTTACCTACGCTTTGATTAATGGCCTTGAAAACTCAGAGGCCGATTTGAATAAAGATCGCTCAATACAGTTGTCCGAGTTGCAGGAATTTATTTTATTTGAAGTCAATAAATTAACCAACGGAATGCAAACTCCGACCTCCAGAGCAGAGAACTTGAAAAACGATTTTGTGATCCATTAGACCCTTCTGACCATGAGACATCTTTCCAAAATAAGTTTATTGTATGGAAACAAGCATTTTTTTGTCAAACGAGGCATTTTTTGAAGGCATAGCCACTTGTGCTGAGCGAGCCGAAGTATAGTTATGACAGATAAAAATAACGAAGTATGACGAAAAAAGGGTATTTAGCTACGGTAAATTTATTTTGGAAAGATGTCTACTCAATGAAAATACTCTACCGGCTATTTCTATTCCTTCCAATAATATTACCGACTGATCTAAGTGCGCAGAAGCTTGAGTTTGGATTCGCCTTACAGCAAAATTTCAATCGTTTTGCAGAAATTGACAGACCTGCATTCCACCCATCGTTCAGAACTTTTTCAATTGATGGTGCAAGTAGCCTCATAACCGGTGACCCCGTTGACACCCTTGACGTTTACATGAATAAGTTCTCATTGGAAGACAACTTTGAGATTCCACTGTTTTTTCGCTACCAATTTAAAAACCGTTTTTTTATCGAAGTACTTTACTCAAGCAGTGCCAACGAGCTGAACATTGATGGCAATACAAATTACACGGACTATTATTTTGTAAAGAATTATGGCTCCTATGATGAATTCAATACGCAGGCAATAGCGGACGGGCACGGACCTCAAACAATCAACAGTTATAACGAATATATCGCCGGATACAAACACGTAAACATCGGCGATATATCAATGACCGAAAGGTTTCGTCTCACGACACTCAGCCTTAATTTTGGCATGAAGTTATTTCCCCATAAGAGTATCAGGCCATTTTTTAGTTCAGGATTTTCCTGGAAAAATAAACAGCGAAAACAGTTGTATCAATATTTAAATTTCACCCATTACGAAGTTAGAAACTATGCGAAAGTGACAGATGGATTAGACACTTATTCCAATAACACTTATTTTTTGAATTTCATATCCGGCTTGGAATTCTATCGATTTCGACTATCGATATTTGGTCAGGTAAATTTTATAGGGAGCAGTCTTACAGATGGAAAAACCAATGGAGTAGTTATAAACTTAAATACGGAGGCACAAACTTTCGAATCAGCCGTCAGTTTTGGATTTAACCTATCATCAACTTTATTCGGAAAATACCTTGGAAAAGATGTTCATTATGATGAACTGTCCGATGAAACAATTGCAATATCAAATATTAAGAAGAAGAAATTGAATTGGAGTATTGGAGCGCGTCTTAATAATCGACTTACGGTGGATCTTACAGGTTTTTATGATGACGACAGCAGCTCATTGCACGTTGTACAGATCGACACTGCCCTGTTAGGCAATGCGGGAAGTCTTCAGGATTCCTGGATAATTCAAGCGGTGACCTTTGGTAAAATAAAGCGAATTAACTGGAGACCACCGATCGAAGTTTTTGGTGAGTATCATTTCTCGAAGAGATTTTTTCTGACCGGATCAATTGGATTTTCAGCACTCTCTTTCGATATACAAACAGAGCAGTTTTCTGCCGTAATAACCGCAGATAGCTTAGGGGTTAAGAATTTTGTTACCTTGGAAGATTCGCCTAGTTTACGTCCCGGTGTATATCGAAAAAATATCGGAATAACGACTTTGACTCACGTCCTCAACTTTAATATAGTGGAGAATCCAACTTTTGCACTGCGAATTTTTGGTGGAGTTGGAATAGCGGGAATGATATCGGCTCCTTTTACGAGAATAACACCTCCGGGGGTCAACGATTTGTCAATTTATGGAGAACTGGACAGGGTATATCAAGGCATCCCGGAATCGACTGATTTATTGGCAACTACTGACCCTCTTAATATTAAACCAACGGCGAATCCCGCAGAGATGTTAGCGAAGTTTCCAAAAACACTTCTGGATGAGACATTTGTAACACCGGAAGCATACAAGTTCAGCTTTAATTTTATTCGAACAGGTTTCGAGGTCGCTATCGACCGCTACACAATTAGCGCCATGTTCGAAATGAATCTAAGGTATATGGACGGATTCATGCTCAATGATTTCAGAAGCATCATGCTGGGCATAGGGTATCGTTTCATTAATCGATAAAAGTAAGAACAGCCAAATTAAAACGGCCTGTAAAACCAGCAAGCCATCTACCAGAAAAGAATAGAAGTGATCTTTTCTCTTTGTTCCTGAGCCAATGATCAGTCCAATTGTAAATAAGCCACAGATGCCAAGGGGAACCCATAGTTCAAAATTTAAGAAGACAATCAAAGTCGCGGAAATAAGGCAGGAAATAATCGCCAAAATCTTACTACCAATAATTCCCGTAATTTGTGGAATAGTCTTTTTCTCTTTCTCGTCCAGCTCCAAATCTCGAATATCAAATGGAATCGTAATGGCAAGTATAAATGCAAAGTTGGCAGCAATGAGAAGAAGATAATTCGCTTGGTAATCTTCGAGCAAAAGTATCGGGAGAAGAACCGAAGTAAGCGCCCACACTCCCGCAATCAGATAAATCTTCAGATAAGGTCTGTCCCTGAGGTTTCGGCTATTCTCGCCCGGAAACTTTCGAATATAAAAGAATGAAATCGCTCCCATTATTCCTAGAAAAGCAACTGCGCTAAGTGGAAAAGAGACTCCGATGAATAGGGTCACCAGCATCGAACTTAGCAAAATGAACTGAACAAGCCTCGGATGATTCTTCATCCAAATCATACGATCGCTTTTGCTGTATGTCCCGGAATTTAGTTTGGCGTATCGCTGAAAGGTGTACGTCAGCACCGTACTACTAAAAATAAAACAAAGTAATTTAGAATCTATAGTTTCATTCGTGACCAGATAAAACTGCAGACAAAAGGCAGTCGCTCCCATCGCTATCCAGACATTTGAATAAACAATCAGATTTATGAGGTGACGGATAAACAATCAACGGAAAATGAAGTAAGTCACTAAACCGGTTAATACACCCAAGGCACCTCCTCTTAAAGAGTATAAGATTCGTTTCTGTCTGTGAATCCGATTGAAGCCTCTGTAATAATGCGGGTCATTTTCAAATTGTTTGTGAAGCATTTGCTTTGGACGTACCCTAAATTTTGGAATTGCCCATATACCGGTCACAACCGGAGGAACCAAAAAGGGAAAGAACGACACATTACTTTTGAACCAACCCGATTTTATAATAACATTCGAGTCAATATCTAAAACCGGTTTAAGCCTGTAGTTATCAAATAAAGTCGTCGCAAGACCGAGTGCAAAACTTGTCCAAAATACATATCTCGGCTTTACCTTCACTCGAGCATCATACATTCCCATCGTCGCATTCCGCGCCTCAATTTCAGACAAGAAATTTCCCTGAAGCTCATCCTGCCTATAAATCGTAGTTGCCTCTCCACCCTTTACGTAAGAATAAATTCGATACGATGATAGCTGAATTAGCTTGGTTTTTCCTTTTTTCTTTTGCAGATTAATGGAGATGATTCCCCCTGTGGTTCTGCCAATCTCACCTTTAAACGAGCGACCGTTCAGCATGATAATTGAATCGAGCTGAGCATACGAATGGTTGACACTACAAATAAGAAAGAGAAAAAGTAATGTAAACGTGTGTGAAGTTCGCATCCTGCGGTATTTAGCGCCTAATTTCGCAAATAAATTTGGATTAAATAAGTTCAATATTCCCTCTGCCTAAGGGTTTATTAACAAAAACACCTGGCAATGTGAAGATACAAATTTGAAAGATTCTAAATAACGCTAATTAGCGTATATTTGTAGGCTCCGATTTTTGGGAGTTTGTACCGATTTAAGACCGCGCCTTATGATTTTTAAAGACCGACACATTGGACCGAATGAGCTGGAAAGGAAGGAGATGTTAAATGCCATCGGCCTTGCTTCAATTGAAGAATTGATTGACAAGACTGTTCCGAAGCAGATTAGATTGAAGTCGGAGTTGAATTTGGCGCCCTCTATGACTGAGAACAAATACCTTGACAATCTTAAGATCAAGGCGGAAAAAAATAAAGTCTATACAAATTACATTGGTCAGGGATATAATGGGACGATTGTTCCTTCGGTGAACCTTCGAAATATTTTCGAAAATCCGGGCTGGTATACGGCGTACACACCATATCAGGCTGAGATCTCTCAGGGAAGACTGGAAGCACTATTGAATTTTCAAACAATGGTAGCCGATCTGACCAAAATGGGACTGGCGAATGCATCCCTTCTGGATGAAGCAACTGCCGCCGCTGAAGCCATGATTATGTTCTACAATTCCAGAAGCCGTGATCAGAAAAAAGCGGAAGTAAAGAAGTTCTTTATTTCTGATAACTGTTTCTCTCAAACAATCGATGTTGTTTTGGGGAGAGCTGCAAACATTGATGTAGATGTGATTGTCGGAAATCCAATGGATGTCAGTTTAAATGAAGATTTTTTTGGTGCAATTGTCCAAATGCCAGACACATACGGACATGTTGATGATCTGACGGACTTTATTAGTCAAGCTCACAGTGTTGGCGTTAAAGTAGGAGTTGGAGCCGATATTATGTCCTTGGTTCTGATCAAAGCCCCGGGAGATTTAGATGCAGATGCGGTTTTTGGAAATACGCAGCGATTTGGTGTTCCCCTTGGATACGGTGGACCACATGCGGCATATTTTGCCTGCAAAGAAGAATTTAAACGACAATTGCCAGGTAGAATTATTGGAGTTTCAGTTGATACAGAAGGAAATTATGCGCTTCGCATGGCTCTTCAAACAAGAGAGCAGCACATTAAGAGGGATAAAGCGACTTCAAACATTTGTACCGCTCAAGCACTCTTGGCCGTTATGGCTTCATCCTATGCTGTCTATCACGGACCGGATCAATTAAAAGAAATTGCGGTTGATATTCATCTAAAAGCTGTCTATGCCGAAGAACGTTTAAAAGACTTGGGATATACTTCACTGAACAGCCGGTATTTCGATACAATTCGCATTGGAATGCCCGATAATATTTCAACGTCGCAGTTAAAAACTGAGGCGGAGAACAAAGGTTTTAACCTACGATATATCGATGAGAATTCGGTAACCATTTCTATGGATGAATCTATTCGTAGAAAAGACATCGAAACGCTTTTGAATGTTTTTGCAAAGCTAAATGCACAGGCCGAAGTATCGGTTACAGAAGGGGTTTGGCTAAATGAAACTTCTCCGATTGATGATAAACTCCAACGAACAAATGACTATTTAACTCATCCGGTATTCAATTCTTATCATTCGGAGACCAAGATGATGCGTTATTTGAAAAGTCTGGAGAATAAGGATTTATCACTCGTTCACTCAATGATCTCATTGGGATCATGTACGATGAAGTTGAACGCAGCTTCTGAACTATTGCCACTTTCATGGCCTGAATTTGCCCAAATTCATCCTTATGCACCGGATGATCAGGTGCAGGGATACTGGGAAATCCTGAACGAACTCGCCAATGATCTCTGCGAAATTACAGGATTTAGTGATATCTCTCTACAACCAAATTCAGGCGCTCAGGGAGAATATGCGGGCTTAATGGTTATTAAGGCCTATCATGATTCAAGGGATGATCATCATAGAAATATTTGTTTAATTCCTGCTTCAGCGCACGGAACAAATCCTGCTTCTGCTGTTATGGCCGGAATGCAGATTGTCGTCACCAAATGTGATGAGGATGGAAATATCGACCTGGCTGATCTGAAAGCTAAAGCCACAGAACATAAAGATAACCTTTCATGTCTGATGGTGACTTATCCGTCAACACACGGAGTTTATGAAGAAACTATTCTTGATGTCACAAAAATTGTGCACGAAAATGGAGGTCAGGTCTACATGGATGGAGCAAATATGAATGCCCAGGTTGGGATTACCAATCCGGGGAATATTGGAGCGGATGTTTGCCACTTAAACTTGCACAAGACCTTTGCGATTCCTCACGGTGGCGGTGGCCCTGGAATGGGACCAATAGGAGTGGCAGAGCATTTGGCACCTTTCTTACCGTCAAATCCGCATACAGATAGAGTAGGTGGTGATCAGCCAATTCGTGCAATTTCCGCTGCACCCTTTGGAAGCTCATTGGTTTTATTAATATCGTACGGATATATCAAAATGTTAGGTGCGGATGGATTATTGGAATCAACACAAAATGCAATCTTAAATGCGAATTACCTGCGAGCAAAATTGTCAGATCATTACCCGATTCTTTATACAGGAAAAAATGGTACGGTAGCCCATGAGATGATTGCTGATTGCAGAGAGTTTAAAAAGGATTCCGGAGTAGAGGTAGGTGATATAGCAAAACGTCTGATTGACTATGGTTTTCATGCGCCGACCGTTTCATTTCCGGTGGTGGGTACGCTTATGATAGAACCAACTGAGAGTGAAGACAAAGAAGAACTTGACCGATTTATCGAAGCAATGATTCAAATTCGATCAGAAATAGATGAAATCGCTGAAAAAGGATTGGATCATGAAAACAATCTTTTAAAAAATGCACCACATACTGCCGCCTGCCTAATTTCCGACAGTTGGAACTTCCCGTACACCCGGGAGCAAGCAGCATTTCCAGCGGAATATTTGCACACAAACAAGTACTTCTCACCCGTTCGGAGAGTGGATAATGCCTACGGTGATCGAAACCTGGTATGTGCTTGTATACCAATCGAAGCCTATATGGAAGAGACAGTATAGGTTTCAGCCTCAATAATTAAGCAAAACAGACCTGTATAACAATAGTTGTTTAAGAACACTATTTCTTTGGTATTGCATGTATAAATTTCTTAACTTTGCTCCACTAAAATTTTAATTAAGAGTTTATTATGAAAAAAATTTACACTTTACTCGGATCATTCTTGATCACAGGAGCTGCAATTGCACAGTCTCCTTATGCCCCCGGAACTTATATGGACAAGTTCGACGGAGGTAAGCACGATGGAAAAATCACTTTCATAGATATGAGAGACAAAATGGAAGGCCATTTTGATAGAGCAACTTATTATACGGAGAACTTTGACGGTGGATTAGGTGGCTGGACAAATGCGATTGCTTTGGGAGTAGTTGGATTCGAGGCAACAAGCGTTGGTCACGGAAATGACGCGGGATCAACTTTCATTATCCCTAATATCCTCTCGTCAACTCCAACTGGTTGGGTGATGGTGGATTCAGATTCAGATGGATCGGGAGCTGCCGGTGAAGAGTTAGCGACTCTTACGTCTCCTGTAATTGATTTAACAGCCGGTGGATATACAGCCGGACCATTGAAATTTGAAATGGAGCAGTTCTATGCCGGTTGGGCGTTAGATACTTGTAAAGTTGCTTTCTCTGATGATTCGGGAGCCAGTTGGGATGTGGTTGAAATTTGTAATAACGGTCTTGGTCGGGAAAGTCGTCCAAATGCAGAACTAATTTCTATTGATATCAGCGCATTTATCGTTGACCCTACACAAGTACAGATTCAATTCATCTGGCATGCTAACTGGGATTACGGATGGCAACTTGACAATGTTCAGATTCTTGACCTACCTACGAACGATTTAGAGTTATCAAGGGTATTTAGAGATGATTATGATCTTGCTGCCGGAATCGATCCAAATGGTTTTAGCTATTCAATGATGCCTCAAGCACAGGCAAGACCGTTTGTAATTGGAGCAAGAATTGAAAATATCGGTGCGGCCACACAAACAAATGTTGGATTTACATGGGAAATTGAGGACCCTACGTCAACAGTAGTTGCTTCAGGTACTTCGGCCCTGGTTGCCGCCAGTGTAAACGGACAATCTGATACGCTTTGGGTTGCTACAGGTTTTACACCTTCTATGGTTGGAGCATATAACATCAACTTTACCGCATTTGCAGACCTTGTGGATGATGAGCCGGCAAACAACGCTATAACCGATAACCACTTTGAATTGACAGATTATACGTATGCTACTGATTACGGTGCGTCGTATGGAACCTTCTATAATTGGGTTCCAACACCGACTGACGCGGCGGCAATTGGAAGTATGATGGAAATTTATGCTGATGGTGTAGTTGGGGCGATTTGGTCTGAACTAGACGATAGCCCCGATGTTGTAGGTCAGCTAATCTATTATATGCTCTACAAATGGGATGGAGCAGCCTGGGGTTATATCGATGAGACACCCGACTATACAACTGTTAGCTCTGATCAAGGTGCCGGCATAACTCTTTACTTTGATACACCGATCAACCTTGTTGCCGGAGATATAGTATGTCCAATGGCCGCTCATTTTGGAGGATCTCCTCCAGCAGGATGGGCGCTAACCGGATCACTTCCTATTGGTCAAGTGTTAGGTGTGGATGGTGCTGGTACACTTACCGGGATGTCTGGAAACTGGGCACCAAAAGTCAGAATGCTCATGCTCGATTTCACCGATGTTGAAGAAGGAGCGATCGAAGAAAAATTCGATATTTATCCGAACCCTGCAACTGATATATTAAATATCAGTTTGACTCTTAACAACGCCGAAAACACAGTGATCAACGTATTGGACATTTCCGGTAAAGTGATCAACAGCAGGTACATCGGTGACGTTATTGGAAATAGCAATATTACACTTGATGTGGCTGATTTTGCTTCCGGTGTTTACTTCGTTGAAGTAGTTAATGCCGATGGTAAACAGAATAAGAAGTTCGTTAAGAAGTAAAACTCTAATAAAATTTGAAAAGAGACTGTCTGAAAAGACAGTCTCTTTTTTTTTGAATAAAATTTGTTAAAAACACAGTTGATCTAACTATTTGTTAATTGATTTTGGATTAAATTCTGGAAGATCCCTGCGCCACCGCTATAGCTTTAGCGCACGCGGTTGGTAAACTGGGGATTTGCCTGCCTGCCGGTTTACGTACCGAAGGCATGCGAAGGCAGGTTTACCTACCAGAGGTAGGT
>CAZCAD010000053.1:0-3609 GCA_964496525.1 uncultured Flavobacteriales bacterium
CTTTTTTTTCTTCCCTCGTACATTGTGGACACCAGGCCCCCTGTCTCACAAAAGTGGGTCTCAGATCAAATGTATGCCCTCTCTTACACATCCAACTATGCTTATTGTTGACCCCATGATAGTCACCGCTAAGGCATTTTCCGCCGACTTCGGCTGCCCATCGTTCCAAATCCTCTAATGAATAGGTTGGTTTTATCATCCGGTATAAAACTGATCTATCTGCCAATATATTAAATTGATTTCACATTTTTATTTTCATCCTGATCCATTCCAAAGTAGATAGCCTTTTCAATGAATTAAACTCTCAAGTAGATCTGAGAAATAAGCGTCGAGGTAAGAGCTTGAAGGGTTTGGCACAAGTGGGTTTGACAAGAGTCACAAAAACTGATGATTCCTTAACTGTCAATCTCACGAAATCGTTCCTTTGGAATCACATGATCTTTCTCACAAATTCAATCGTTTCAGAACTTGTCCGCAAAAAAAAAGATCGTATCTTACACCTTCAACTGTTAAACTCTCGTGATGAAAAAACTACTATTCCCTGTTTTAGCTATTATGCTTTTAGGCATATCAGCACAATCTTTCTCTCAAACAACATTATGGGCCGGATACCAGGTTTGGTCGGGTGCTGGAAACAACCTGTATGGATATGATACCATCGGCGGTATTTATACGTCTTCTTCTACGCTTGCTCTAACATCCACTGCAGGTGCTGTTATGGGGGTTCATGGACTTTCTGTTCATCCATCAACAGAGGTAATGTACGTCCTATATCAACAGGCAGTTGGCACTCCCCCGAATAGACGTTTGGGTACGGTGGACCTCACAACTGGTCTTATTACCGACATTGGAGCAATCACGGCGAATGACATTACAGACATCACCTTTTATGGCCAAACTTTGATAGGAACAGGAGGCCAATTTGGAACCAAAGAATGTTATATTATTGATATCACAGACGCTTCGTCTACGACACCTGGAAATTTTTCCGGAGCGGGTAACGATCATTCTGTCGTCTATGACTTTTATGCTGACCGATTGTTAAGACATCACATAAGTTCAGGTAATTTAACGGATGTCGACACAAGTGATTTCAGTGAGACGGTATTAGGAAGTCCGGTCGGATGGATACATGCTATCACGATGAAAAATGATTCGACTTTGATTTATACGGATGGTTTCAACCTTCGGGATTTTAACCTCAATACGGGGGTTTCATCTGCCTTCTTGGGAACGGCCGGAGGTCAAATCATGGCATTGAGCTTTGAAAAATATCCATTATACACTATTGTCAATGGACCAACAACCTTCTGTTCCAATGACTCAAGTTTGTTATCACTCAATGAATCCGGAACGACCTACCAGTGGTATTTGGACGGTGCTCCTATTTCAGGAGCTACCGATTCTACTTGGTATCCAATTGCTACGGGAACCTATTATTGTGACGTGGATGGTTCCCTGTCGATATCCGTACAAATTACCGTTCTTCCGGCGCCGGTAGCGTCCTTTACCGCGATTCCTAATCCGGTTGACCTTGGGGTCGACCCATCTGGACAAATAGCATTTACTAATACCTCGACGGGAGGTGATGGCGGGTATTGGTGGGATTTCGATAACGGATTTACATCTACCGTGGAAAATCCTGTTTTTCCTTTTACCACTGCTGGATCTTATAATATTACATTTATTATCACTGACACCTTGAATGGTTGTATGGACACGGCTTGGGTAACAGTGGTTGTTATCAACAGCACAGGAATTTCAGAACTCGACGCTAAATTCAATGTTTATCCTGTTCCTGCCAATGACGTTGTGAATGTTAGTTTACTGTCCGGAAGTGGAATTTATACTGTTGATTTTATGGATTTGAATGGACGAAAAATTGCTCATGATAGAATTGCGTCGGGCGAAAAGACGATTCAGTTTGACTTATCAAAAGTTGAAAGCGGAATTTACCTGATTAAGGTTTATAATTCTGAAGAAGAAGGATATTTTAAAGTGATGAAGCGATAACGCCTCGTTGATAAAATAAAATTGAAGGTCGCCTTAAAAGGCTGACCTTTTTTTTTGTTTAATGATACTCCGTTTTCTTACCACTAGCTCAAGCTTAGTATTACCAATGCCATGATCTTTTGAAAAGAATCTGGATGTTGGAATCTGGAAATTTTTATTCCAGCATCCAGATTCCAGCTTCCCTTGAATCATGTCAAAAGTTTCGTCAGGCCCTATAATTGTCCATAACTCATTTAACCCCATAATTTTATTTTTCTTCTAAGAAATTTACCTTGTGGTAACTTTACGGAGTATCATTTTTTGTTTTATGGAGAATGGTAATATTTGCCTGTATGGATTAAAATGTCCTATCTTTACAGCAAAATTTGAAAAATGAAAAAACTACTACCCTCTTTATTACTCTTCTTGTTTATTGGGGCTGTTTCATCTGCCTTTTCTCAAACAACGCTTTGGGCCGGATATCGTGCCTGGGACGGTGGTGCCAATAATCTGTATGGATATGACACTACAGGCGGAACTTATACACTAGCCACAACATTGCTTTTAACTTCTGATGTGTTGCCGTCTGTTACCGGTGTAACCGGATTGGCCGTTCACCCTAATTCAGGTGCTATGTATATTCTTTATCAAGAAAGTACAGGAGGAGCATTCCCAAACAACCGGCATCTCGGTATTGTCGATTTAACAACCGGTTTAATTACCGACATTGGAAATGCCGGAAATATTTCGGATATCGCCTTTGTTGGTGATGTGTTGTATGCCTCAGGTGGAAGACAAGATGGAGTTCCGGAGCTTTACGTAATGGACATTACAGATGCATCGACTACTTCTCCCGGTAATTTTACTGCAGCCTTTAGTGGTGTTTCAATCGTTTATGACTTTTACGGTGACCGATTATTTTATCAGGAGGCGGGGCCGCAAAATTTTGGTGAAATAGACCCTGCGACCGCGGGCGAAACCGTATGGGGCGTTGTGCCGGCTTGGTCACATGCCATGACCATGAAAAATGATTCAGTTATCGTGATATCTGACGGAACCGGAATTCGTGAGTACAATTTGAACACAAGTGTCCTTTCCGCCATATTGGTGTTTGCTACCGGCAATTTTCACTCAATGGCCTTTGAACAATATCCATTGTCTGCATTAGTAAACGGTCCATCAACATTTTGTTCAAACGAGCCAAGTATTGTCTATGTGAACGAATCCGGATCAAGTTATCAATGGCATGTTGATGGGGTTTTAATCCCGGGCGCAACTGATTCGACCTGGATTCCTACCATATCCGGAAGCTACTTTTGCGTTCTGAATGGAACCGATACCACATTTTCAACCCAGGTTTTAGTTTTACCGGCTCCGAATGCTGACTTTGACATGAGTCCGGACCCGGTCTATTTGGGGTCAGACCCAACCGGAACGGTTGCTTTTACAAACACATCTCTTCCGTCAGGAAATGTTTTTTGGTGGGACTTTAGTGGATTTAACTCTACCGCTGAAAATCCATCTTTCCCTTTTCCAACGGCGGGTAGTTATGCGGTAACGTTTATAGTCATCGATACGCTAACGGGCTGTTCAGATACGGTCAGTAAAACGGTCACT
>CAZCAD010000053.1:3619-11157 GCA_964496525.1 uncultured Flavobacteriales bacterium
GCATTCTGACGTAAATATTTATCCGATTCCGACAAACGACATCGTTTACGTTTCAATGCCTGAAGGAAATGCAACATACGAACTGGAACTAAGAGATCTGCAAGGAAAATTAATTGAGCTTAGGAAAATTGGTGCTGAGGCCGGTGTCATTTCATTTGACTTGAGTAATTATGAATCGGGCGTTTATCTTATTAAAGTCTTTAAAGACAATGAAGAAGGCTACTTTAAGATTCTGAAAGAATAAGTTAAGCTTATAGAATTGTAAAAGGTCATCTGGTTAAAGTCGAGATGACCTTTCTTGTTTTCTGATAACAAATGCTCTAAATTGCGGCACAAACCAAATTAAAGCGAATGAAACATTTACCACTAATTTTAAGTTTATCCTTTTTAATCTCTGTCAGTTCAATAAGTTTTGGACAGAACTGGACACCGCTCTACGTTGGATATGCCAGTGTAAGCTCAATCGGAAATCAAATCCATATAATGGATACAACTGGAGGTACGTATACTCAAATAGGTACCTTAACATTAACGAATGACATTGGAACTGCGGTAAGTGGTTGTCATGGTCTTGATATTAGTCCTGCCAACCAGCAGATGTACATTCTATATCAGGATATCGGTCTAAACCTCAATCGCCGCTTGGGTATTTTGGACACGATCAGTGGTCTTATTACTGATATTGGAGTGGTTGGAAATATGACTGACATTGCATTTCGAGCTGATGGAACTTTATATGGAACAAGTGGTAACCCAGACGGCAGACAGTTTTATGACATAAATATAACGGACGCTTCGACCACATTGTTATACAATCATATTCTTCCAACTTGGTCAACCGGTATTTGCTACGATGAAGCAAATGACCGAGTGCTAATGACCTCTCAGGGTCCCGGAGCATTTATAGCAATTGACTTGACAACTTATGCTGAAACCAATTTAGGCGTTGCCGGACATCCGGGATGGACAACATGTATGAAAATGAAGAATCCTGACGAAGCGATTGTAATGGGGGGAACAGCAATTTATGAGTTGAATTTAATTGCATTAACCTGGTCTTTCATTGGTCCTTTACCGGATTTTGTACACGCTTTGTCGTTTGGATCGAATGGCCTGGCCGTTGTTGTGAACGGACCCACAACATTTTGTGCAAACGAGCCTTCCATTCTTACTTTATCAGATACAGGTACTACCTTTCAGTGGCAGTTGGACGGAATACCAATCGGTGGTGCTACCGATTCAAGTTGGGTACCCATCTCTTCGGGAACTTATGATTGTGTTGTGAACGGAACCGATACAGCTAGCAGCGTTGTCATTACCGTTCTACCAGCGCCAACGGCTGCTTTTACGGCAACACCTAATCCCATTGACCTTGGAATTGTCCCGTCAGGAAATGTTGACTTTACCAATACGACCACCGGTGGAAATGAATATCATTGGGATTTCGATAATGGATTCACGACTACACTAACAGACCCATCGATGGCATTCACATCTACCGGTTTCTATGATGTAATGCTTATTGCCATCGACACCATAACAGGATGCTCCGATACGGTTGTGGTGACCGTAACTGTAACGAACTCTACGGGGATTGATGAGTTGCAAGCCGACTTTGAAATTTACCCTGTTCCAACAGAGGGCATTGTGTATGTCTCAATGTCAGGAGGAAGTGGAACATATGAATTAGAGTTAAGAGATCTGCAAGGAAAATTAATTGAACTTAAGAAGGTTGGTGCTGAATCGAGCACGGTTTATTTTGATTTAAGCGATTACGATTCCGGCATCTACCTGATCAAGGTCTTTAATCGGGAAGAAGAAGGATACTTCAAGATTTTGAAAAAATAATATTTTTTTTGAAAAGGGCCGTTTCGATTTATGCGAGACGGCCCTTTTTTTGTTTATGACAGTTCGTCATCCAAATTCAACAGTTCGGTAAGTATATATTTCAAAGCGGCACATTCTGCTGCAATTTAGCCCTGAATTAAAACAGGCAGCATGAAATATTTAGTCATTATCGCACTTTTAATCAGCTCGGTATCATTCTCGCAGATCACTATCAGCGGAAAAGTATCAAAGCACAAAGGAGACGTACTTATTGGAGCCACTGTGATGTTGGAAGGTACTTACGACGGTGGGATCAGTAAAGCTGATGGCCGATTTTCTTTTAAGACATCTGAGAAGGGTCAAAAAAATCTGATCATACGATTTGTCGGTCATGATAGTCAGATTATACCGTTATCTCTCGAGGAGGATGATATTCATCTTGAAGTCGCCCTCAGGGAGTCCTTTAACGAATTAACAGCGGTAACAATTACGGCCGGAGCATTTGAGGCCAGCGATAAGAGGAAGTCGGTGCAGTTAAATTCAATAGACATGCTCACCATTCCGGGTGCCCATGGAAGCGTCGTCGGCGCGCTACAATACGTACCGGGCACAACCACAAATGGCGAATCCGGGAAATTGTTTGTTCGCGGAGGATCCTCCAATGAGAGTCAGACATATGTGGACGGTGCAATCGTCCATGTTCCCTATGGTTCATCAGCCCCCAACACAGCAGTAAGAAGTCGCTTTAATCCATGGATGTTTTCCGGTACAATATTCAGTACGGGTGGATATTCCGCTGAATATGGACAAGCCTTATCCTCCGTTTTACTTCTCGAGACAAAAGGCATCCAAGAACAGGACCAACTTGATTTTTCTATCATGTCGGTCGGTCTGGGTACTGCCGGAACAAAAAAGTGGGACAAGGGTGCAATTACTGCAAGCTTCGATCACATTAACCTTACTCCTTATATGGCTCTCATTCCACAGAATATTGACTGGATCAAAAAGCCCATGTCCAACGAGGCAGGATTGAATTTCAGACAAAAAACCACCAACGGATTGTACAAATTATACTCTTCTTACTCCGATTCAAGATTTAAACTTACACAAGCGAATATTGATGATCCCGGTAATACGAACGCATATGACTTAACCAACAGAAATATTTATGTGAACAGTTCATGGAAGGGTAAGGTCGGTAAGAAATGGATTGCACATTTGAGTAGTTCCTTTACAAGAAATACGGTTGACGTAGGATTAGAGGAAGATCATTTTGAAGAACAAACCCTGGGCGGTCATTTGAAGGCCGTTGTCAAACGATATCTGACAAAAAAAATAAAATTGACCACAGGAGTCGAAGGTCAAATTAAAGATTATTTTCAGGAATTCCGAACGCCGGCCGACACTTTCCAAATATCATTCCAAGACATCAGCTATGGTGCCTTTGCCGAAACGAATATCTACATAACCAAAAAGCTGGTGACAAGGATTGGCGGTCGATTCGAGTATTCCGATCATCTCAAAAAACACAACCTCTCTCCAAGAGTATCACTGGCTTATCAAACAGGAAAAAACAGTCAAATCTCAGCAGCGTATGGCATGTTCTATCAAAATCCACATGACGATTATTTAGTCTATACCGATCAGCTTGATTTCGAAAAAACCGATCAGTACATGCTCAACTTTCAATGGTCAAGTAAGGGAAGAACTTTTCGATCAGAAGTCTATTACAAGAACTATTCGTCTTTGACAAAATTTACTTCAGATCCTATTTATGTTCCCGAGCATTATACAAATGCTGGAAGTGGATACGCTTACGGATTTGATCTCTTCTGGCGCGACAAGAAAACCATCAGCCGCGGTGACTATTGGATCTCCTATTCTTATTTGGATACAAAACGTGATTACCTCAACTTTACCAATGAGGCTGTTCCAACTTTTGCGAGCAAACACAACCTCTCAGTTGTCTACAAACATTGGTTCAGTAAGTTGCGCTCAATGGTCGGAGGTTCGTTTAGTTATTCCTCTCCACGTGTTTTTAATGATCCGAATGAATCGGTATTCAACGGCTCTAAAATGAAGCCTTATCATTCCTTGAATCTCAATTGGAGCTTCTTGTACAGAGAGAACATCATCTTTTACTTTTCTGCCACCAACGTCCTTGGATATGAACAAGAATATGGTTATAATTTTGCCTCCACTCCTAACGCAGAAGGGATTTATGAAAAGTCGGTTATTAAGCCCGGCGCAAAACGATTTTTTATAGCAGGTTGTTTTATAACCCTATCAAAAAGCGGAGATAAAAACCAACTGGATAAGATCGAATAGAAAAAATTACAACTCATCCCTTAAAATCAACGATTCAGTAAGTAAAATTTTAATAAGGGTCCGTTTTGGGCCAAATTTGAATAAAAATTAATACTATGAAAACAGTAACTACAGTAATCACAGTGCTTTTTATAAGCCTGAATTTATCCGCCCAATCTGAAATTTACTTTCAGAAAATGGGAGAAGCCTTAGCCGGATTCTCTACAATTGAGTCTAGCAAAGATTATATCTCAGTCGCATCGAATTTCGAACGAATTTCCAATGTTGAAACTGAGCAGTGGCTTCCACTCTACTATCACGCACAATGTTTCGTGCTAATGAGCTTTGTTGATCAAGATGCAGATGGAGAAAAAAAAGACTCCTACCTGGATATCGCAGAAGCTTCAATTAATAAAATGATCGTACTGGTTCCGGAAGAATCTGAAGTCTATGCACTTCAATCCTTCATGTACACGGCGCGAATTGTTATTAACCCAATGGAAAGAGGAATGATCTACAGCCAAAAAAGCGGACAATCAATTCAAAAGTCATTGGCTCTTAAGTCTTCCAATCCCAGAGCAAAATATTTGAAACTTTCAAATGAAATCGGAATGGCCGACTTTTTTGGACAGGAAACATCACAGTATTGTGATGAAGTATCGGTTTTGCTTGAAGGCTGGGACGACTTTAAGCCTGAAAGTGAAATTCATCCAAGTTGGGGAAAAGACATGGTGGCAGGTATCGTAGAAAGTTGTGAGTCATCTGAAACGAGTGAAGAAACCTCCTTGGAAGAAACAGAAGTTGAGGCTAGTAGTAATGATTTGGCTGTTTATTCTTTGACCATTAATATTGAAAAGTTGCCATCCAACAATGGCCTGGTGATGCTTGAACTCCTGAATGAAAATGAAGAAGCGCTTGCCAATATGACGGGGAAAATTGACAATTATACCTCCAGGATCATTGTAGATGGATTGCCAAAAGGAACTTATTCTATTCGTTACTATCACGATGAAAATAGTAATGATGAAATGGATTCCAATAAATGGGGGATGCCTATTGAAGCTTACGGTTATTCAAACAACGCCAAAGGCAAGTTCGGTCCTCCAAGCTTTGATTTGACGCTCTTTGAAATGAATTCTGATTTAAGTTTATCTTTAATCTCGCAATAATTGCGAATCTCTAAAAGCTGATGAAAGAGCTCATTGATCCGATCAAAAATGTGTACTTGTTTTTCTTGCTTCACATTGTCATGGGCTTTCTCATCGCGCTTATCTCCGTCAATGACCTCTTAGACGACTGGAGGTATGTTTTGATTGGCACCCTTTGGGGAACAATGATTGTCAGTACACAGTGGATTGGTCATGCATTTATTCAAATTCAACTTGAGAAAAAATATCCCTGGCTCGAACAAACCAGAACTCGTGTTATTCTGACACTTGTAACCATCGTTGGTTATTCCATTTTTGCTTTTATCGGTGTCCAGGTCGTAATGGGCCTTATGGTCTTTGGTCGTATTCCACAGTTTGTTCTTGATTTTAATTTTTCGGTTTGGGGATTGCCGGTAATTATTGCTTTCGCGGTTAGCGTTTTTGTTGCGGCCATTGGATTTTTTAAAAGTTGGAAGGTTGCACTTCAGGAACAGGAAGAACTAAAAACGGAAATGTTGACCTATAAGTACGAATCTTTGCGAAATCAGATCAATCCACACTTTATGTTCAACAGCCTGAATGTGATCAGTGATTTGGTTTATGACGACCAGAAATTAGCTGTAAAGTTCATCCAGCAATTCAGCGACATTTACCGATACGTTTTGGACTGCCGCGAAAAGGAGTTGATCTCCCTCAAAGAAGAACTAAAATTCATTGACAAATTTATGTTTTTACTAAAAATTCGTTTTGAGGATAAACTCGAAGTGAAGATAGATGTTGAAACCAAGGATGGTGAACTCATCGTTCCGCTCGCACTTCAGTTGCTGGTAGAGAACGTTGTGAAGCATAATGAAGTCTCCACGGCTAATCCACTAAAGATCTCAATCAGGCGAGACGGAAATTATATTATGGTCAGTAATCCGATTCAGCTTAAAAAAAATGTTGAAGGTTCAAGTAAAATTGGTTTGAAGAATCTTGAGTTGCAATACGGGTTTTTTAGTGATCGTCTCTTGAGTGTTGTAGAGGAGGACGGCTATTTTATTGTAGAAATTCCGATCTTAATGGAGGATTGATATGGACATTGTAGTAATAGAAGATGAATCTCGTGCGGCCAATCGAATTATTCGATTGTTGAAGGAAATTATGCCTGAAGCAAAGGTGGTCGCACAGCCGGAGAGTATCGCTGAAAGCCTGGCTTTTTTAAAGAATAACAATCCGGATCTCATCATTTCCGATATTCAATTGGCAGATGGCCTGAGTTTCGAAATTTATAAAGAGCACAGTCCGGAATGTCCGATCATTTTTACCACTGCCTATGATCAATATGCCATCAAAGCCTTCGAAACAAACGGAATCGATTATCTGTTAAAACCGATCGAAAAAGTGCGTTTGGAGCAAGCTTTAACCAAAATGGAAAAGTTGAAGCCCACTCTCGATCTACAGCAGCTAATCGCAATCGCGAGCAATGTGCAGAGCAAAATATACAAAGCCCGATTCATGATCAAGGTAGGCGAAAAAATCAAGAGCATTCCTGTTGAAGATATTGCTCTCTTCTACAGTCTGGCTAAAGGCACTTTTCTTCACACAAAGGAGCATCGTAATTACGTTTTAGACCAATCACTTGAGCAAGTGTATACGCTGATCAATCCCGATCACTTTTTCCGAATCAGTCGAAAGTATATCATCGCCATGGATGCTTCAATGGAAATTATCGCTCATTCCAACAGCCGATTAAAGCTTAAGATAACCGGTTTTGACGATGAAGATGTTGTCGTGGCGAGAGAGCGGGTCAAAGATTTCAAAGCCTGGCTTGATCGTTAGGCAATTTTTTGGAGGAATAATTGCATTGTAAATCCCGACAATTCGCATTAATGCCTTAGTTTTACTGAGAAGTCATTTAAAGCGAAAAATAACCCCTATGAGAGCAGCCTTACTTTTATCGGCGTTCATTTTTATTTCCGGAAATGTAATCGCCCAACAAACATTTGAATTTAATGAACAGGCAAATCGATTCAAAGGTCACAGAACCTCGGTCGGTGATTTGGCTTATAGCCCTGATGGTAAGTTGCTGGCTACGGTCGGAGGAAAAAATCAGGCAATCATTTTTGATGCGCAGACCGGTGATATTATTTCTCAATCAGCCGAATATGAAAACCCGATGAATTGGCTGGCCTTGAATAAAGATGGTGACATGCTTGCAATGGGAAGCTGGGGTGGCGGAAACCCTGTAAGCAAAGGAGGGAAAGATGGGAAAGG
>CAZCAD010000054.1:0-10997 GCA_964496525.1 uncultured Flavobacteriales bacterium
TATGTTATGATGAGTATCGAAAAGCGAGCCTGCCTGCGGTAGGCAGGCCTGCCTGCGGTAGGCAGGCATTCCCAATAATGACGCGCAGTTGGGCTTTGTAATAGATTTAGCTCTCGGATTTTAGGTCTTATTCGAAATACTCATAGTTGATTATTTCAACCAACTTCTCACCCTGGTAAAATGATGACTTAAGAATGTCACCATCGCCATTGAATTTATGCTCTTCTTTCTCGATCGGATCTTTTCCTCCGCCGTCATAAATTTCAATGGAGGTTAGTAAGTCACCCGAATAACCATAACGCTCGGCAAATGGGGATTCTTCTCCACCTTTTGGTGTTTGAACGTATTCAATCAGCCTTCCCCCTTTCCATCGAAAATCCATTGCGTAGGTTTCACCATATTCAACCAAGATTCCTTTTACTTTTTGTCCGTCTTCGTCATATTCGAATTCTTCAGATATTTCAACATGAAGATTTCCGTGAGCCATATCGGTAAAATACGTTTCTTTTTTCACGAGCTGATCTTTGGAGTTATAGGTGTAAATGATCTTCTCATCGATTTTATCCTCGAATGAAAATGATGCTTCCAAAGTAATTTGATTTTTAACATTGTACTCGTAAACCGTATAGGCATTTTCCTTTTTCTCATTGTTCAAATGAACCGTCTTCACTAATCTACCTTCCTCATACTGTGACTCGTCCAACTGAAAGATGTCTGCACCGTTTCTTCGGCTTACCCAATTCACATTTCCGTTTTCATCATTGATTCGAACGTGGGTTTCGGTAGAAATCAATTTTTCTTGTTTGGTGTTTGCATCGAGATGAAAAGTAAATTGCTCATCCAGCTCCATCGGCGGATGGTCATAAGCAATCCGGCTAAAATATTCGATTCGTCTTTTGATTAAAGCCGTTTCTGTCTTCTCGCTGCCTGTCCCCTTGAATTCACGTTTTTCCAACCAATTTCCATAATTGTCATATTTATATTCAAAGGTGATGGTCTGACTCAACTTGTCATTTTTATAGATACGTTCGCGCTTCAGGTTCCTAAACTCATCATAGCCATATTTCACGTCCACACTTTTCTGCTCCTGATCCCCGCTTACAAGAATATGCTCGTATTCAGTTTTCCGCTTATTCTCATAAACCTCTATCCATTTCTCTTTTAACTTTCCATTCGCATCAAACTTTTCAATGATATCATTAGTCCCTTCATTCGAATATTTGAAAATGAAGATCTCCGTTTCCAAGCCGTTTTCAAACCCCTTTTTTGTCATTAACTCTCCGGATTCAGAATAACTGAAGTCGAAATAGCTTTCCATATAAAGGTGATTGTCCGTTTTATGTTTCAATTCCAACTGCTTATGAGTCATATTCCCCATTTTGTCATAAGTCATTGATACTCTTAAAATGGGTTCCTCCTTCAAGCTGAATTCAGTTTCCTGAATCAAATTCCCCATTTTATCATAGAACAGCTCTACAATTCCGGAATCATAACCGTTGCTAGAAATTCTTATCTGTTTGGACAGTCTGTTCTTCTTATCGTAATAAAAAAAGGTCTCATCCAAATCATTTCCTTCAAAAAGGGCAGCCTCGTAAAGCAAACGATTTTGATGATTGTATAATTTGATTTTTTTTGAATTCGTTTCAAAGTCTCCGATGATGTCATGTTCCGTTTCAAAGATGAACCGAATGTTCTGTTTCGAATGGTTTTGTGACCAAGCGAAGGTTGTCGTAAAAATGAGGGCAAATACGGTTAGCAATTTCATATACAATAGATTTGAAATATAAAATTAATTATATTTTGGAATGTGAGTAATGTTTATCTCGTTGCACATTTGGCAAAAGGTTTTCTAACTTTGCAATATGTCCGCGGAGCAGCGTCAAATCACAGACTGGTTACCCATAACCAAAAAAGAACTCGAACATCATGGATGGGAGGAGTTGGATGTTATTCTTATTTCAGGAGACGCCTATGTCGATCACCCTGCATTTGGAACAGCGGTTATTGGGCGAATTATTCAAGACGAAGGATTCAGCATTGGTATAATTCCTCAACCAAACTGGCGCGATGATCTTCGCGATTTTAAGAAATTTGGCAAACCAAAATATTTTTTCGGGGTAACATCCGGCTGTATGGATTCTATGGTAAATCACTACACCGCAGCCAAAAGAAAACGATCAACCGATTCTTACACGCCAGGAGGTGATGGAGGGTTTAGACCGGATTACGCTGTAACTGAGTATACCAGAATATTAAAGGAACTATATCCTGACGTTCCGGTGGTTCTCGGAGGTATAGAGGCCTCTCTTCGGCGTGTTACTCATTACGATTACTGGTTGGATGAATTAAAACCGGGAATCCTGGAAGAAAGCGGAGCAGATTTATTGATTTACGGTATGGGAGAACAACCGTTACGTGAAATACTCCGATTGTTAAAAAAAGGAGCGCCTTTAGATTCCTTGACAACTATTCCGCAAACCGCCGTCATGCGCCCCATTGAATTAGGCCCGCCAAAAAATAAGAATTGGGAGGACGTAACACTGAATTCGCACGAACAATGTCTTGAAGATAAAATGGCCTTTGCCGCGAACTTTAAAAAAGTAGAGGTAGAGTCCAATAAATTAGCGGCGGATCGAATCCTGCAAAAAAGCGGAGAACAATTATTAGTCATAAACCCACCGTTTAGGACAATGACCGAGGCTGAAATAGACAGTTCCTTCGATCTGCCCTATACAAGACTACCCCACCCAAAATACCGAAATAGAGGAGCCATTCCGGCTTACGAGATGATCAAGTTTTCCATTAATATGCACAGGGGATGCTTCGGTGGATGCAGTTTCTGCACAATCTCGGCGCATCAGGGAAAGTTTATTGCCTCAAGAAGTGAGAAATCGATACTTGCAGAAGTTGAAAAAGTGGTTCAGGATCCGGATTTCAAAGGATACATCTCTGATTTAGGAGGACCATCCGGAAACATGTACCGGATGAAGGGAAAAGATGAGTCAATTTGTGAAAAGTGCGTTAGCCCTTCTTGTATTCATCCCGTAATATGTTCAAACCTTGACACCTCTCATAAGCCCATGACAGACATTTACAGGAAAGTGGATGCCCATCCGAAGGTGAAAAAGGTCTTTGTAAGCTCAGGTATTCGTTACGATCTCCTGGTCAAAAACTATAACAAAGGATTGGATGATAGTGGAGAAGAATATATGGAGCAGTTGATTACGCGACATATTTCGGGACGCCTGAAGGTAGCTCCCGAACACACAGCGGATGACACCTTGAGGGTAATGCGAAAACCATCGTTCAAACACTTTCACGAGTTCAAGAAAAGCTATGATCGAATTCAAAAAAAGCACGGACTGAATCAACCTCTGATTCCCTATTTCATTTCGTCGCATCCCGGATGTAAAGAGGAGGACATGGCAAACCTGGCCGCCGAAACAAAAGATATGGGATTCCGATTAGAGCAAGTTCAGGACTTTACGCCAACTCCTATGACAGTCGCCACGGTGATCTACTATTCCGGAGTTCACCCCTATACGATGAAGCCAACCTTTGTTCCAAAATCGAAGAGGGAAAAAGAGGATCAACATCGCTTCTTCTTTTGGTACAAAAAGGAAAATAAGCAGTGGGTTAAGGACAAGCTATTAAGATCCGGAAAAAAAGAGTTGTACGAAAAGTTGACCTCTACTGTCGCTCTGCAGAATGACTCAAATGTGCCGAAATGGCTGAAGGAAAAGCGACGGAAACACAGCTAGTCAGAATGTGTTGAGATCAATATTTGCCATATCATTAAGTCTTTTTATTTCAACTAATATCTTAGGTCAAAGTTGGCAATCCGATTATGACCTAATGACTCAAGAATTTGACAATCAAAACTATCAGGCTTGTATTTCAGCAGCAAATACGGCACTTACAAAATTTGAAACAAAAGACACCAGCTACGCCAGAGTTCTGGATTATCTTAAGTACTCTTATTTCTTTCTTGCTGATTATCAAAATGCTTGTAAGTATGGTCAAGAAGAGTTAGAACTTCGAGCCAGGATTCAGGGAGATGACAATGACGATTACCTGGGAACAGTCTACATTGTTGGATTATTCAATACTTACGTTCCAAACTACCCCACGGCAATTCCACTTTTAGAAGAATCCATCGCCTGGCTTGAGGCAGAATACGGCAAAGATTCGAAGAGTTATGTCGATGCTCTTAACATGGTTGCTTGGATGTCTGACCAAGAAAATAATGTTAAGAAAGCAGAAAAATATTACGATCTTCTTAATCAAACTCTTCGTGAAACTCATGAACTATCGGACAGCATTTTTCAAGCCTTTGTTCCGGTTTTCTGCGGTTTCTATAATGCGAATGGCTTGTTTGAAAAATCGGAACCATTTTTTCTTGAAACAGTTGCTGCATGGGAGGAAATGGTAGGAAGAGAAGATCACGGTTTCATTACGGCCCTTACATCTCTGGGTCAATTTTATATTTATGCCAAGTGGCATCAGAAGGCAGTTGAAACGTACGAGACATACTTAGTCGATTGTGAAAAAGTATATGGCAAGAAAAGTATCGACTACATCAATGGACTTTATTATCTGGCCAATTCATACGAAGCACTAAAGAACTTTGAAAAAACGGCGGAGCATCGAGAATCCTATTTAGCGATCGACGCCGAACTGTTTGAAGAGAGAGACAGTACGCATTTGTTCATTTTGGAAAGTCTGGCTTATAACTATGAACTCATCGGTAAACACAGGCAGTCCTGTTTGAAATTTGAAGAGTATGAGCGCCTCGTCAGATCATTTTATGGCCGGGCGAGCATTGAACACCTCTACTCATTGTGGTATTTAGCCGATGAATATTATTTGGATGGAAAGAACGGAAAGGCCGCAGATTTGTACGATTCAGTATCATCCATTACTAACCGGCTTTACCAATCGACTGACAGCATCTTTATTTTCTTCACCAAACGGTCGGTCGATTTCTATGAATCTCATGCGCTTTATGAAAAGGCAGAAGCCCAATTAACAATTTGGACTGATCTGATGAAATCAAAATACGGACGTAAGAATGACGCCTTTTTAACGGCAGAAAATCGACTGGGCGAGTTTTACATTTCTGCAGGTTGGTATGATAAAGCGGCTAAAGTATTTTCAGAATACATCAACGACTGTATTGAAGTTTATGGAAAAGACAGCGTTGATCATGCTACAGCCCTAAACAATCTGGCCGTTGTCTTCGAAAAGTTGGGGAAAAATGCCGAAGCCGAAAAATTGTACCTGAAGAGCTTGGAAATCAAAGCGAAGGTCTACACAAAGGAGAGCGATTATTACGCACTCTCTCTTTCAAATTTGGCCGTTCTCTACGACAATATGGGTCGGTATCAGGAGGCCGAAGACCTTCTTGAGAGGGCCGTTGGAATTTATAAGTCCGTTTATGGAGCAGACAGCGAAAACTATGGTGTTGCATTGACAAATTTGGCCTCCGTTTACGCATCAAAAGGTAAATTCGAAAAGGCGATAAACATGGCCAGAGAAGCTTTGGCGATACAAGTTCGTATCCACGGCAATGAACATTACAGATCGGTAAACGCCCTGAACAATCTGGCTTTTATTACGTCCCAAAAAGGCGATTTACAGTCGGCAGACAAACTATTCACTGAATTATTGACCTTAAGTGAAACCGTTTTGGGCAAAGAGCATCCGGATTATGCCACAAATATGTATAATCTGGCAAATGTCCGCTCAAATTTAGGTCAATATCGACAGGCGGAGGAGCTTCTTGACGAGGCACTTGGGATTCAGGCAAGAACTGTCGGCAAAACCCACCGGTCGTACGCCAATACAATGAGCAGCCTGGCCAACCTTTATTTCGAAATTGGAGACTTCCAACGGGCAGACAGAATGTACAATAATTGTAAGCCACTTTTCAAAAAAATTCATGGTGCACAACATCCGGAATATGCCACACTCATGAATAATATTGGATACTATTACCGTGAACGGGGCGATTTCGATCGATCAGAAAAAAGTTTGTTAATCGCGCTCGAAATTCAACACAATACCTTCGGCGATAATCATCCGGATAATATGGCAGTACTAACAAATCTCTCTCACGTATATTTGGCGAGAAATGATCTTCAAATGGCGCAAGAGTACTTGGTAGCATCCCACGAAATAGCCAAAAATTATTTTGGAACAAATGGTCCGGATTACGCTGTCAGCTTGAATAATTTAGCTACCTATTATTCAAAAGTGGGCGACTATGACAAAGCCGAAGTGCTTTATCAAGAGGCGCTTGAAAAACGAAAAGAGATATTTGGAAATGAGCATAAAGAGTATTCGACTTCCTTAAACAATCTTGCAACTATGTATATGAGCAGGGCGATTGATACCAAGAGTCCCGAACAACAAGAATCAGACGCGAATAATGCAGAGAAATATTTTTTAGAAGCTCTAGTGGTTGATAGTGTATTAGGAATGCTCAATCATCCTGATCACGGCTCACACTTGAACAATTTGGCCGAATTATACCGCATAACCTTCAGGGATAAAGAGGCGGAAGATCTGTTTTTAAAATGTCTTGCAATCGAGGAGGAAAACTTCGGAAAGGACCACGTCAGTTCTGCATTAACCTACCACAATTTGGCACTTCTCCATGCAGGCTCCAAGAACTATGAACTCGCAGAAAAGTATGCTGTCATCGCCATGGAAATTAAGAAGAAAGCGTATGGCCTCGGAAATATGTCCAGTGAGAATAACCTTCTCAGCCTGGCCTATATTTACGAAATGTCCGGTCAGCTTGATCTTTCAGACGATTATTACCGTCAGGCGATGGATTCTAAAAATCGTTTGATAGAAAGATCTTTTGATTATATGTCTGAGATCGAGAAGTCAAAATATCTGAAATCATCAGCTCATTTCAATAACCTATTTGCTTCTCATGCCTTAAATTATTCTGATCAGAATGCTGAGCTTGCCGCAATGTTGTACGACATCGAACTAAAAGATAAAGGAGCATTACTTCGATCTTCGTCCAAAATGAAAAATGCTATTTTAGATAGTGAGGACGCTTCCTTAATCGCTTCCTACGAAGATTGGATTGGTGTTAGACAGCAACTATCAAAACTATATACCATGCCTCTTGAATCGCGAGATGTGGATGTTGAAGATTTGGAGTTGCAGGCAAATGAACTGGAGAAGACGTTGGTGAGTGGTTCGGCAGATTTCAGGACCAGAAAGACGAATCCTCCAGACTGGAAAATGGTTCAAAAAGCATTAGATGCAAGCGAAGCCGCAATCGAGTTTACTCATTTTGATTTTATCAAGGAGGATTCCGTCGAAGAGATTTATTGTGCTTTGGTTTTAACCAAATCAATGGACAAACCCGAGCTGATCAAATTGTTTGGCACAAATGACCTGGAAGGAATTATTGGAAGCAGCGGAGGCACAACAATTGACTTTGTCAGTAAGATTTATGGGAATAAAAACTCATCGCCAACATCTCTTTATGATCTGGTATGGGGCAAAATCGATCCGCTGCTTTCTGAGACCGAAACTGTTTACATTTCAGCATCCGGTTTGCTACACAAAATTGCTTTTTCGGCCATTTTGTCGAATGAGAAGATATTCTTATCCGATCGCTATGAGATTCACAACCTAAACTCAACAAGTCAAATAGCGAGCTTGAAATCTGCCGAATCGGGATCTGATATTCGTAACCTTTGCGTCTTCGGCGGAGCAATTTATCAAACTGAAAAATCTGAAATGGAAGTTTGGAGTTACCTCGAGGGAACAAAAATAGAAGCGGAAAAAATTTCAGATTTGGCTGAGAAATCGAAGGTAGAATGTTCGTCATTTATAGGGGAGTTTGCGACGGAAGGAAACTTCAAGAATCAGGAGTCGCAGGCATCAGCCGCCATAATTCATATAGCCACTCATGGGTTTTTCTATTCAACCGTTGGAGAAACTAAAATGGAGGAGGATACCGCATTTGACGACCTTGCTTTCAGAGGATCCGGAATTGGCTTAAAAACGTTTGTTCAAAATGAAAACCCATTGATGAGGACGGGATTGGTTTTCACTGCGGCCAATGATGTCTGGAGTCAAACTGACTTTTCAGGTGAAGACGGTGTGCTGACGGCTTATGAAGTCTCAACTATGAATTTGGAAAATACAGAGTTGGTTGTCATGTCTGCCTGCGAGACAGGTTTAGGGGACATCAGGGGGTCTGAGGGGGTATATGGCCTTCAGCGGGCTTTCAAAATTGCAGGCGTGAATCAATTAATCATGAGTTTATGGCAAGTTCCGGATAAGGAAACCTCGGAATTTATGATTTCTTTTTACGAAAAATTATTGTCCACAAGGGATATTCGAAAATCATTTGCTGACACCCAGGCCGAAATGCGAAGTAAATATGATCCCTATTATTGGGGAGCCTTTATATTAGTAGAGTAAGTGAATTACGAGATGATTTTGAAGACTAAAAGTGACAATAATCCCTAATATTAAACAGCAGGGTCAGACTGCAAGCGTTGACCGGATTCGTACTTGTTGAGTAATGAAAAACAACCTCACGAAATATTTTATTTATGCAATGTCCGTGGTGTCGTTGGGAATCTTAATTTTTCTCTTGATCAACCTCTCCGCTACAATTGAAACAATGGCAATGGATCTGATTAAGTCAAAAAAAGAACAGACCCAGCATGAACTTGACAATTTTTTCAAGCCGGTAGTGGAGGATATTAAGACAACCATCGGAAGAGCTGAAGGCGACTTTTACGATAGCCTTACGTTAAAAGAATTTGACAAGCACTTCATCCCCTTCATTGAAAATTCAGAACCCATTTCATCCCTAATGCTCGCAAATGAACACGGAGATGAAAAGATGCTCTTGGGATTAGATCTTACCTGGATTAACAGACACACCTTTAAGGGCTCTGAACAGATTAAGGCGGATAGATATGAGTGGGCGTATTCGAAGGGACAGTTTGATTCTATCAATCAATGGAAAGAAGAAACGGATTATGACCCCAGGACGCGACCTTGGTTTTTGGAGGCGATGCAAGCCGATGGCGAAATCAACTGGACAGCTCCTTACACTTTCTTTACGACGAAAGACCCGGGTATCACTGCTTCTCAAATGTGGATAAATTCTCATGGAACTAAACATGTTTTCGGCTTCGATTTAATGCTTACTGACATTTCTGTATTTACATCAAATCTTCAAATTAGCGAAAACGGAAAAGTCTTTATTCTAACCGATGATGATAGAGTCCTGGGGCTTCCACACGATAAAAAGTTCAATGCCAGAGATTCTATGAAAGCCAATGTCTTAAAACCGTATTCTGAGATCGGAGTACCGGTAATTGGCAAGTCGAAGACGAAATGGGATGCGTCTGGAAATACTGAAGAGTGCTACTCATTTGATCACGGGGGGGAGAAGTGGTGGGGAACGATCAGTGAATATCAACTGGGACAGAATACGCTTCATATTGGGGTGGTGGCTCCCGAATCAGATTTTCTTGCGGCGATAGAACAAACTCGAATGATGATCATAGGGGGCTTCGTTTTGATTTTCCTGTTCACTATTGTCATCACCAGATCCTATCGTCAAATTCGATTCGCCAATGCCAGTCTTCACCAACAAAAAAAGATTGTCGAAGAGAAGAACACGGAGATTTTGGATTCAATTAATTACGCTAAACGAATTCAATCAGCCATTCTTCCAACCAATAAGATCATTAATTCATTATTGGCGGATTGCTTCGTTCTTTACAAACCAAAAGACGTTGTGTCCGGAGACTTTTATTGGATGGAAAAGAAGGGTGATACTGTTCTCTTCGCCGCGGCTGACTGTACAGGACATGGCGTTCCCGGGGCAATGGTGAGCGTAATATGCAACAGTGGATTAAATCGATCAGTTAGAGAATTTGGATTAACTGAGCCGGGGGAGATTTTAAATAAGACGAGGGAGCTGGTCATCAAGGAATTCGAAAAATCAGAAGAAGAAGTAAAAGACGGAATGGACATAGCTCTCTGCTCATTAAATGGCAGCGAGCTGAAATACGCGGGAGCGAATAATCCACTTTGGATTATTCGAAAGGGTTCGGATGAAATAGAGCAAGTCAAGGCGGACAAACAACCCATTGGAAAACATGAAAACCTCGAAGATTTCAATACTTCCACAATTCAAGTCAATCAGGGGGATTTGATTTATTTGTTCTCTGATGGTTATGCGGATCAATTTGGAGGGGACAAAGGGAAAAAACTAAAAGCCTCAAATTTCAAAAAACTTTTGCTTGAGATACTCGAAGACAGCATGGAAGAACAAATGAGAAAGATTGATGAAGCTTTCGAAAGCTGGAAGGGTGAGCTTGAGCAACTTGATGACGTTTGTGTCATCGGTGTCAGAATTTAGAGTACAAAAAAAACCCGTCTCGATTTAATCGAGGCGGGTTCAGAGTAAATGTTCAATTTTCTAATGAAGATACTCAGCAGCAATAATAAAAATCGAAAAGTACAATACCAATCCGATCACTACCGCCTTCACCATTCCATCAAAAAAATTCTCAAGTTTCATTTTTTTAAGTTTAAATTAAAACTCAACCCTTTCACACCAAAAAAATTCATGGCAATTGAATTGCCATGAGATTTTTGAAGAGAGAATTCGTTTTGTTGATCCGAACAATATGGAGCAACTTTTTAGTTCTTAATTGACTCAAAGGTAATAAAAATTTTGACTTTCTTCGACGAATGAGCATTTATCCTCGATTAATTTATTTATCGGGCGTATAGATCGACTAAACAGCCCGAACCGCTTATTTAACATTAGTCGACATAAAAGCAGAGTTTGTCGAAAACAAATGTTTTATTAGTCAGATTCGAATCCTCCTTGCAAATTACATTAAGACAAACTCTTCACAAACCGAATAATTTTCATGGAATGTCCGGACTATTATATAACGGTAGAAACGGGAAGACTTAGTATTTGATAA
>CAZCAD010000055.1:0-10985 GCA_964496525.1 uncultured Flavobacteriales bacterium
CAATTAGATCGTCCACGATAACCGGCCAATCGTTTGCACTTATTCCGGAATTAAATCCAGGGTTAAGAACGGTTGTTACTACCGGTGGTACGATGCTCCACATTGGTTCCGGTGCTTCACATTCGATTAGACCAACGGAGTCCATTTTGAATAAAGACATATCTTCCATCATGAATCTTCCGGTTAGGGTAAATCCTCCGTCAAATGATTCTCGAATGCATCTTCCGCCACCAAGAATAACCGCACCCATATCATAAAATCGTTCCCAAATCGTAGTGATATCCGGAGTTGTTTTAACAACTGCGTTTGAGAATCCAGCGTTAGCATAACCGCTGTTTCCTGCAAAAACTACATTGCCGTCACTGATTTCCTCCACTGAAGAAAATCCGGTTCTTTCCATAAAGGTCATATAGTCCCACAGTCTGCAATTCATAAAGGTTCCGTCAGCTGCAAGTTTTACCGCATAAGGGTTGTTCATGAATCCCATCGTCATAGGAATACTATCTCTAAATCCGGCAATCATAAATGTTCCATCTGACATCTCTATGACATCACTCGCACCTGACAATCCGGGATGATCATTCATTGCAGGTGGTGGAGCATGATAAGCGTTTGCCCATTGAACATCTCCATTAACATCAGTTCGAAATGCATATAAATCTGATATGTACTCAACCCAAGTGTTTCCCACAACGATATATCCATCATCAGCTGTTTGCTTAACGATATAATCAAAAGGAATTCCAAGCCCGAGGTCTCTTAGACCGTAGTCATACTTTCGTTCCCATTGGAGGTTCCCAAGATCATCCGTTTTGATCAGCATCACGAAGGGCCCTGTTGGACCAAACGGCGTGGCAACTGCATTTGTATCACAGAAAGCGGAAATGATGTATCCGCCATCACTGGTTTGTTGAACACACCATGGCATGTCATCTCCACCGGTGTCAAAAACTTTCGACCAGGACATGTTGCCCGCCGCATCAGTTTTAATCAAGACAATATCTGAGCTGTCACTCATGTTAGCTGGGCTGATGTTCATTTCGAAAGTTCTTGCTGCAACGATAATGTAGCCTCCATCATTTGTTATTTCCAGCCATTTACCAACTTCTCGAGTGGTATCTGTACCATAGGTTTTTTGCCAAAGGACTTCGCCGTCAAGATCCGTTTTCATCAAGAGAACATCACCGTTCATTAAGCTTGTACCGGCGGCTGGATCCCAAACATCATATCCAAGGAAGTTGTAGTTGTCTTCACCACCAACAATTATGTAACCGTTATCCGCAGTTTGTCTAATCTGATTTCCGATTCCACCGTTCACATAAGTCTTGGCGTACGTATTAATAGACTGGCTGTTGCCAACAAGCACAACGAATAAGAAAATAATGAAAATCACATACTTTAATGTATTAAGTGATTTCAGATCTCCTTCGTTCGATTCGTTTATTTCAAAATATCTTTTCATGAGAGTAATTTTTTGGTAAAACAGATTTTTTTCTTTGAGGTTGCCAATTTTATAATGTAAAATTCTATATTTTATATGTACAGTTTATGAATTAAGTAAAATTATCTATGTACAAATTCTGCATATTTGCCTAAAATTAAAGTTGTAAGGTCTTATTATATATGTACATTTTTGTAATTTTGATTATTAGTAATTATATTTGATTTTTACAGTTTAGAATGAAAAATAAAATTCTAATTCCGTTAATTCTTGTCTTTTTTTTGGGAAATCCGATGCATCTTAACGCCCAAATGGGAGAAGATCCCAGGGCAGATAGCCTGGAGTTGGCACTGGATCATACTGAGAATCCACATGATCGCATAGATCTTATGATTCGACTAATCCGACACTATCAGGACAAAGATTTAGGTAAAACTCTGAGGATTGCTACTGAAGCGGAACAACTCGCAATTAGCCTTTCTGATCTGCCGTCTCTGGAAATTGCGGTTTGGGCAAGAGCAATCAGCTACATGAGAATGGAAAGAAAAGAAGCTGCTTATTTGTATATAAATAAATGGATTGGTGAATCAGAAAGGAGTCCCAACAAATCCAGCGAAGCAAAAGCATACGCAGCACTTGCCTTACTTTATGGAAGAGAAGAAATGTATGCACTTTCAATATCCAGTTTTGAAAAGTCCGGACAGATTTTCTTTGCTGACGGTGATACGGTTAGTTATAGCCGTACGATGAACAATGTGGGTGTCTCATATGAATTAATGGGTGAGTACGAAAAAGCATTAGCAATTTATTCAGACCCGCAGTTAGTGGAGTTTGAAGAAATGCGTGGTCATACGATGACTTTAGCACAAAATCACGAAAACATTGCAAATATATACCTGAAGATGGGAAAATTTGATTCGGCACAGCTGCATTATGATATCGTCCAAAGCTTGGTTATTGCCGATACGAATCATTATCTATATGGTATAACAATGATTGATTTGGGTGAGTTTAATTTACAAACGGGCAATCTTGTTCTCGCAGAAAAATATGCTATGAAAGGATTAGCTCTATCTGAAAATTTTGGAGATCCCGAAGGAATTACTTACGCGCTTAATTTGGTCTCAAAAATTAAACGGGAGCAAAATAAACATGAGGCCGCCCTGGATTATTTACATCGATATTGGCACATCACAGATTCTATCAAAAATGGGGTATTTGAAACCAAATTGGCAAATTCAGAATCAATCCATACCATTAATTCTCAAAATCAGCAACTGCTGGCAATGACTCAAAGTGAAGAAATACAAAGTTATCGTATGAAATTTATTGTTTGGGCCTCCTCATCCGCCGGGATTGCCATGCTGTTAATTCTAATCTATTTTATTGGCAAAACGAGAACGAACAGATTAAAACATCAGTTTCTGGAAGAGAAAGTAGACGGACAAAAAAATGATCTTATCAATTTCTCTTTATTTATCGAGCAAAAAAATGACCTGCTGGAATTATTTCAGGAAGAAATAAAGGTGATTAAGAAAACTCAGAACGAATCCGTTCGAAATACGCGCTTGAGCGAGCTCTTAATCCAGGTTTCACAAAAAACAGGATTGGACAGGGACATTGAACTCTTACAAGCTCAGATGAAAGAGTTTGGTTCTGAGTTCACTTCCCAACTGGCCGAAAGACATCCCGATTTAACGAGTAATGAAAAATCTTTAGCCGTTATGTTAAGGCTGGGATTTAGTTCCAAGGAAATTGCGGTGGCAACCAATTCAGTGGTCAATACTGTTAATGTCAGTCGATACAGGTTGCGAAAAAAACTCATGTTGGGACGAGACGAGAATTTAACCGACTATTTTAGTCAGCTTTAATTTCAAATGAAAAATAAATTTCTTTTACCCCTACTTCTTGTCTACATAGTTGGAAAGCCGGGGTATCTCCGGGCCCAGATGGGCGAAGATCCCGAAGCAGACAGCCTGGAATTGGCGCTTGATCATACGGAGAATCCGCATGAACGACTTGATATACTGGTCCAATTAATCAGACACTATCAGGATAGGGATTTAGGTAAGACACTGATGCGTGCAACTGAAGCGGAACAGCTTGCAATTAGCACTTCGGATATAGAATCACTGGAAACGGTGGTTTGGTCAAGAGCGGTGGCCTATATGCGTATGGAAAGAAAGGAGGATGCCTTTCTGTATATTAATAAATGGATAGGCCATGCAAAAAAAGGCCAAAATAAGACATTGGAAGCTAGGGGACACAACGGACTTGGTCTCCTCTATGGGCGTGAAGAAATGTATGATAAGTGTATATCAAACTTTGAAAGAGCAGGAGAAATTTTCATACATGCGGGTGATACCGTCAGTTATATTCGTGCCATGCACAATGTGGGTGTTGCTTACGACATGATGGGTGAGTACGAAAAGGCAATGGACTTTTTTGCTAACAAGGAAATGATCGAATTTGAAGCAAGAAGGAATGATTCTTTGGCTTTGGCAAGAAATTACGAGAATATTGCCAATCTCCATGTTAAAATGGGACATTATGATTCAGCACAGGTACAATTTGAAACGGTACTACAGCTAGTGGCCGATGATACGAATCACTATCTATATGGGGAAGTCATGGCTGATTTGGGAGAATTTAATTTACAAACCGGAAATCTCCCTATAGCTGAAAAATATGCATTAAAGGGATTGGCTTTATCAGAAGACTTTGGTGATCCGGAGGGCATATCATACGCTCTTGAATTGGTTTCACGAATCAAACGAAAACAAAACGACCATGAAGCAGCTTTATCCTACATGGATTCATACTGGAGTATTCAAGATTCTCTTCAAGATGGCGCATTTGAAACCAAATTAGCAAATTCCGAGTCCAGCCATACGATAAACTCACAGAATCAGCAACTTCTGGCAATGACTCAAAGTGAAGAAATACAAAGTTATCGTATGAAATTTATTGTTTGGGCCTCCTCTTGCGCCGGGATTGCGATGCTCTTAATTCTAATCTATTTTATCGGAAAAACAAGAACGAATCGTCTGAAGCACCAATTTTTGGAAGAGAAAGTGAGCGGACAAAAAAATGACCTTGTCAATTTTTCGCTTTATATCGAGGAGAAGAATGACCTCTTGGAATTGTTTCAGGAAGAGATTAAACTTATTAAGAAAACACAAAATGAGGAGGATAGAAACAGTCGTCTCAACGATCTATTAATTCAGGTATCGCAGAAAACCGGATTGGACAGGGATATTGAACTCTTGCAAGCTCAGATGAAGGAATTTGGTTCAGAATTCACAACTCAACTGGCTCAAAGACACCCGGACTTAACTTCGAATGAAAAGTCATTGGCGGTTATGTTGCGCTTAGGGTTTAGTTCGAAAGAAATTGCCGTGGCGACCAATTCAGTAGTTAATACGGTTAATGTTAGTCGCTATCGATTGAGAAAGAAGCTTAGGCTAAGTCGTGACGAGAATCTAACTGAGTATTTCAGTCATATTTAGAAATAAACTACTAAGACAAGGGGAAATGCGGTCAAAGATAAGTTTGCTATACGGAATGTCAGCGGAGGTCTGTTGTTGAGCTAAGTTTACTGCGAGTTCAGAATCAAGTCCTCAATAATGGGTTGAATGTTCTCTTGCACATCTCGTGCACAGCATCAGGATGTCATTGAAATCAAATCCGGATAAGTGGAAATTTAACGGTTACCAATGTTCCTGAGGGTTTTCCGTCAGCGTCATATTGATCCTCAATACCAGATGAATAGCCATGCTCTTCAAGTGCATTGAGGATTTCGAGTCGGGTAATATTAATGGATGTGCTGTGTGATGTAAAATAGTTTCCAGTTTTTAGAAACTTCAAACGTTCACTCTCCTTCCTTCCAACGCCATTGTCCAGTATCCGACAAAGGACTGAATCATCTTTTTTTTCAAAATAAATATTAATTAATCCGCCACTTTCCAAATGTCCAACCCCGTGAATTACCGTATTTTCAATAAATGGTTGGAGCAGCATTGGCGGAATTATGATCTCGGTCGGATCGATTTCATCAGAAACTCCAATATCATAGGAAAATCTGTTGGCGTGTCTGCTAATCTCAAGGTTTAAGTACATTTCCAAAAATTCTATTTCAAGCTCAAGCGATATGTGCTGTTGAGTGGAGTTATGCAGAACTGATCTCATCAGTGTTGAGAAATCGGATAAATACTCAAGCGCAGGCTCCTGATCCTTGTCCAAAATGTAATATTGAATTGAATTCAGTGAATTGAATATGAAATGTGGGTTTAGCTGTGAACTCAGCAACATCGACTGGTACTGAAGGGCGATTTTCTTTTCTTTTTCAAGCTTGAGAAGAGTGTTTTTCTTTTCAGTAATTTCCTTGACATAAATATTCGAGTATTCTGACTCCATGCTTGGGTTGATAGAAATGAGATAGTGCCGTCCGTCAAAGGAGTGTTCGATGTCAACTGACTTCTGTTGATCGAATGCTGACTGAACAAATTCACTCATTGGATCGATTAACTTATTTGAGTCGTTCGTCATGAATTCAACCAGAGATTCTGCGGCCTTATTTGTATAAATAATGTTATTCTTCGAACTGACTCTAAGGACGGGATTCGGATTTTCGGCAGGAAATTTTGCCAATTCTTCTATTTCGATTTTGGCTATTTTTACTTCGGTAATATCAATAATACTACCTTCTATATATAAGACCCCTCCGATATTGTCATGTATGATTGATGAATTTTCAAGAACCCAAACCAGATCCCCATTCTTTAATTTGAGCATACTTTCCCAACCTTTTAAACGACTGTCATTTGAGATTAGGTCGAAGGAAAAATCTTTTGCACTGAGATTATCGTACAATTCCCTGGCGTGCTTGTTGATCACATCTTTTCGTGAATCATAACCGATTATCCGCGCAAACGCATCATTACATTCTATTATAACACCATTTATATCAGCTCGGTAAATACCTGATAAATTTCTTTCGAACAGTGAGCGATAAAGCTCCTCGCTTTTCCGGAGAGCCTGCATTGCTTCAAGTTCCAATCGCGTCAACTCACCCGTCAATTGTTTATGCTCTTTCTTACGCTTTCGGCGGCGACGTAAATAAAAGTTAGTTGCGATAAATAAAATGATCATTGCCCCAATGATCATTGAATTTTTAAAAAGATCGGTCTCTGTCATTGGAACTTGAACGGTAAACTGAATCTCTGTCCCGATTTTGGTGCCAACCATTTTTAATTGTAGCACAAATTCTCCGCTTGGTAAATCAGAGAAAGTTAGCTGTCTTGATTGTCCAACATCAAACCATCGCTCGTCCAGGCCATCAACTTTATAAGCATATCGCGCATGTTTATTGTGATAAAAAACCGGATGACTAAATTTAAATTGAATCTGAAAAGCATCCGGTCCGACAACGATTGGTTTTGCCATGTTAACAGGTGCATCATCGATAAAAACTTCATCAATCTTAATTGGGTAACCGGCATCAACCAATGGTAATTTGTACGGATTTATTACAACGGGGCCACTAATTGTCGAAAACCAGATGTTTCCGTTAAAATCCATAAAACCTTTATTTTGAGTTCTGGAATTTCCCTCAGAGCTGTAAAGCCCATCATATTTATCAAAAACAGTTGAGGTATAGTTTTCGCCCTTACCTGAAGCGAAGGCGATTAATTCGCGTCTGTTAAGTCGGTAAATTCCATTATTACTGCTCATCCAAAGAAATCCGAGTGAATCTTCGACAATGCTCCAGACATTTCTATTGATTCTGCCATCATCAAAAGAAAAATGATATGTCGATCGTTTATTTGAAAGAATTAGTCCAAAACTTGAAGTACCCAGCCAATAGTAGCCATCCTCATCCTGATATATAGTTCTTATATCTGTAGTTGGGAAACCCGACAAAGTATTCAGATCAAACGTCCCATCCGAATTAATCCTACCGACCCCATTTAAACAACTTACAAGCAATTGGCCGGTTCTATCTTCATAGAACTGGTAAACTTTACCAGATGAAGCCGATCCTTCAACAAACATTAATTCACCGTTTGAGATGGTGTAAACACCCTTGTCCGTTCCCACCCAAATATTGTCATTCACATCCTCATAAATGCTGTGAGTCAGTTGACCGAGACTATCGGAATAATTTAACAATTCAAAAAGTGTGTCGCCACTAATCTGAATTACGCCACGTGTCAAATCACCAACCCAAATTGTCTTGTTATCTGTTTGGACAATGGTCCAGGGACAAAGGCCCGTATAACGCACAGTTGTCGGCATTCCTACATCTTCTGTTGAAACCAGGCCATTGCAGCCGTCGTCGAACCAATAGGTGGAATCCGGCCCCTGGTAACACATAAATCCCGGTCTAAATAAATCGGAGTTTTCATGGTTAATTGATTGAAAAACTTTAGGGATTAGCAGTAGCAGACCGGTTGAGAAGGTACCCACCCATATCAATCCTTGTCTATCAACCAAAAAGGAAGACATGTCAGAAACATTTAACCCACCGACTATCCCGACAATGAATTCACTGTTGCCGGATTGAATAACAAGATCTTCATCGTAAGTGTAGATCAAATCTCGGTTTGGCAGTTCCCGAATTTTTCGAAGCCCTTTTTGTCTTAGCATGCCAAAATTGTCTTCACGTATTAGAACTGTATCCAGTTGAACGAACTCATATCCCCTGCGTTTGTAAAATTTAGAATTCGTTTTGTCGTCTGCCTTACGATAAAGATTTCTGCCAACATATTCAAAGCTATCATTTGTTGAAATGGTTTTGGTTTTTTCATCATTTAACAAAATGATATCTTTGCCGGTTCTGACTAAAACTCCTTCCTGCCAAAAGACTTCTATAATCGGCTCACCGACCTTAGCGGGAGAATAAATTAGCTTGAATTCATCATGATCCAGTCTATAGACTTTTTTCTCCGAACCGGCATAAAGGTCATCATTTACTCTCCAGAACTTAAATGACTTTTCCCCGGGCCGTTCAACAGTTGTAAAAGTCTCTCCATCGTACTTTATCAGGTCATGTTCAGTAGATATCCAGATATTTCCTTCGATGTCCGGTTCAATGGAAATAATAAAAGATGAGGTAAATGCCGCCGTATTCCCCTGATGAAATGTTTTAAACGAATATCCATCGAAACGGACCAGACCGTCATAGGTAGCGATCCAAATATGGCCATCAGGTCCTTGAGCAAGATCCTTGATATTATTCTGTGGAAGACCGCTCTCTGAAGACCACCTTAATATTGAGTAATGCTCGGATGAAAAGGTGACCAATTCAGGAGAATCCTGTGCGTGCAATTGACCAATATTTCCCATAATTGCCAGACACACTACCAATGTTAGAAGTTGTTTCATCCGCTATTTCCTAAATTCAATTCACTGTTGTCCGGTTAAAATCGAAACAGGAGCTTTTTTTAATCTCTTCTTCTTTTTTTCTTGATAAAAAAAGAATCAAAAAAATCAAGGCCAAAAAACGTTCTGGCAATTATGCTCGCAAAAGACAGGTGCGGCCGGGTGATCTCCTCCGCGAGCTGCGGAGCTTCCCGGTCTTACCAAGTCTTTCGCTTCGTCTAATCTTGTCACGTTTTAATGCCGGAGTTCATCATCTCAAAATCGAACCCTTAATATATCTATGCTACCTGAAATGCCACCAGAATAATCGATACCAAACAACGACTATTTTTTAATCGGACGACTGTGAATTCAATCCAGTATTCCATTTTGGACCGGTACCTATGGAGTTCAATAAATTATTCCCCCCATTGGTATCTCAACAGAACCATAGATATTCGGCTAAGGGATTGTTACGAAATAACTTGCCATTTTGACTCTTTCTTTTTCCCCTTATCATCGTTAATATTTTAAACCGTAGCTTGGCTATGCTTGAAAACATTTCCTTGATAATGAAAAAAATAAATTCGCCAATTCCGTCAACTTATTCCGTAACAATCCCTAAGGTAGTCTCCTTTTAGCTCGCCAAAACTTCAAGTAACTCGGCTTTTTTTCGGACTGAAACAGCAACAGAAGATTGATCAGATAAGATCACATGACCTCCATTTCCACGAATGTATTTCTCGATGTGCTCAATGTTCACGATATTGGATTTATGCACACGGAAAAAGTTGGCTGCTTCTAAAATACTCTCGTATTCTTTCAAACTATTAGATACTACAACCCTTTTTCCATTTGTAAAATAAAATACGCAATAGGCCCTATCGGCTTCACATCTCAAAATATCCTGAACTGAAAAAAACTCAAGACCTTCTCGGGTGGGCAGCGCAATTTTGTTGAATTCAAAGGAGGATTCAGATTTATTGGATTGAAGCACTTCGATTTGACGTTGATTAGACTCCCGTAGAATTTTGCTGTTAGCACTTTTTTGGGCGGCCTTTTCAACGGCTTTTTTTAACTCAGCCAGATTGATTGGCTTAAGCAGATAATCCAGAGCGGCAAATTTAATTGCCTTAATCGCATAATTTGCATGAGCGGTGGTGAATATTACATAGAAGTTTGGATCAGGGATTTTTTCAAAGAGTGTAAAACCATTTCCTCCGGGCATTTCAACATCTAAAAAAACAACTACAGGGTTAAACTCATTGATCAAAATAATTGCTTCATCCACGGACGCCGCTTTTCCCAAAACCTTAACCGCCGGGCAGAATTGCTCGACCATTTTTTCAAGCACTTCCTGATTCTGAGGCTCATCGTCTACTATGATGCACGTAAGCTCAATCATATTTCCGAGTTCTGATACTCCTTTATACATAATATAGCCAATTTACGCCTTTGAGTCAAGTCTTTTTTACGTATTTATACTTAATATACTACGTATTTATACCTACTAAATCTTACATATTAAAGGCAAGAGCCGAGATTCTCAGTCGCAGCTGTCAAATTTGTGCTGAATAATCAACACAAAATATTTTAACGGATTGTGATTATTTATCGAAAATTGTGACTATTTACTAAGGACGTTCTGTTTAGGGCAGATATGGGGAACTGCTTAAACGTTGATACAATTATCAGAACGGGGTTTCAAGCGTTTCGGCTAAACCGTAATGAACTATCCCCGCAGAGCCGTCAAGGTATCAAAAGGAGTCCCGATAATCAATCCAGGCCGGATTTGTTTCCGGCCTAGAAGATCGGGGAACCTGCCTATGCCGCCTGCCTACCGTGGGAACTTCCTAGAAAACGGCAATGAAAAGATTTCGAGACCAGGATTATTATCGTTCAAGGTTGAATCGAAATGCAAAGTTTCAGGCCATCGAGAGGATTTCGTAAAAATTCCCGCACAGAAATCGGATCAGAGCCCGCCCGGGTCGATCCGCCTCAGGCGGAGAGACCATTAAGGGCGACCGATTTCGAGCAGGTGAATTTTAGAAACCGATCGCGGGCCGGTGATTTCGTTGGTTCTTTTTCATCAAGGAAAAAGAACAGAACATAATAATAGCAGCTTGTCTTCCTTATTTTCTGAGGCTTAATTCAACAACCGAGGCCACTAAAGGGAAGTCTC
>CAZCAD010000056.1:0-10930 GCA_964496525.1 uncultured Flavobacteriales bacterium
AGTTATAGCTGCCATTAAAGATCAACTGGACAAGCATTTACACCTCATGGTTTATGGCGAATTTATTCAGGACTCACAACTGAAGCTCGCTGAAAAACTAAATGACCTTCTTCCGGAATCCTTGAACTGCTCTTACTTTGTCAATTCAGGCACGGAGGCAAACGAGGCAGCTCTGAAATTAGCGAAACGATATACAGGCCGAACAGAACTTATTGCCTTTAAGGGCGCTTATCATGGAAGTACGCACGGATCGCTGAGTGTTAGCGGAAATGAATCAAAGAAAAACAGATTCAGACCACTTTTGCCTGACACACGTCATCTGAAATTTAATGAGGTAGCAGAACTGACCAAGATCAGTGAAGAGACGGCGGCAGTTATCATAGAACCTATTCAGGGAGATGCCGGTGTCAGAATCCCGGACCGGGAGTTCATGATTCGGCTTAGAGAACGATGTGATAAGACAAATACATTATTAATATTTGACGAAGTTCAATGTGGAATGGGTCGTTGCGGACATCTCTTTGCATTTGAGAGATTTGGGATTGAACCGGACATTTTGACTTTGGGAAAAGCATTAGGTGGCGGAATGCCGATTGGTGTATTTATTTCATCCAAAGAGATTATGGCATCACTTTCGACAAATCCTTCCTTAGGTCATATCACAACCTTTGGAGGGCATCCTGTAATTTGCGCAGCCGCAGTAGCCTGCCTTGAAGTTTTAACAGAAGAATCCTGGATCAGTGAAGTAGAAAATAAGGGACATCATTTGGAAGAATTATTAAGAGAACATTCTGCGGTAAAGGATATCAGGCGAGCAGGTTTAATGTTGGCTGTTGATCTAAATTCTGAAAAAGAAGTTCAGGCGGTTGTGGAAGGATGCAAAGAAGAAGGCTTAATCGCTTATTGGTTTCTTTCCTGCCCAAACAGTTTTCGCCTCTCACCTCCCCTTTCTATAACCGAAGATGAAATCAAGTCAGCAGCCCGATTAATCGTTAAGGTTCTGGGGAATTTATAACAGTCGGTTACTTAAGTGTTAAATACCAGCCAATTATACTGAAACTGGCCACCAATTGGGGCGGCAAACGTTAAGGCTGCATGTCAAGAGAAGATACAGAAGTTTACGGCCCAAAGGTTTCATTTAAATTGCTTGAAAAAGGCATTATTGAAAATGCCATTCGAAACAAAGCCAACCTCCATGTTGAAGATGTCGTTGAGGCGAAAAAAGAAAACCAACGAATTAGTAATAATAAGCCGTATTGTGTTCTCGTAACAACCGAAGACGCCGGTGCGGTAACCAAGGAAGCACGACAACTGATGGCTTCGAAAGAATTCGCTGAAAAGACAGTCGCAAAAGCAATTGTCGTTGGAAATCAATGGACCAAGATTTTGGCCAATCTTTATGTGAGAGTAAATCAACCACACGTACTTACCAAAGTGTTTGAAGAACGAGAGGATGCTATCACCTGGTTAAGGAAACAGTACGAGGAAAATAAATATCTCCAGAATTAGTTCAAATAGTAGTTGCCTTTATTATCAATTCTCACCGTAGCTTGAATCTTCTCCTCGTTAAATTTCTTTTCAACTTCGAATAAGTTACCCCAGAATTCTTTATGTTCAGGAAATTTTGCGAAAGCAATTGTCATTTTCGCTTCAGAATATTCAAATGGGAAGATATGTATTGGAATGGACGTCTGCCCATTCGACCGTGCAATAAGTGATAAAATATAAACCTCCTTTATTGGTTCATCCCTGATCGGAATACAACCAATGGTAGCACATCCACCGTGCATATAGATTGCACCACCCTTATCTCGATGTGGGCTTTTAATTCGATCTGCCTTATTCGGATAAGAAACACCCAATGAGAGATGAAAAGTGCTGTGTGGATTGAAATGGTTGACTTTATAATAACCTTCGGGAATCTGATAGTCTCCTTGCTGTCTCTTGGGTCCTAATTCTCCGCTCGTCCAACAAAAAGGGTATTGCCGATATATTTGCCACTTCGAGTCATTCTTTTTCTTGACATACAGCTTCACCTGCTGTTCAAATTTATAAGCTTTTATAATAAGCTGATAATCGTCAATGTCAAACCCCTTCTCCTCCAGCCTGTCTTTTATTAACGTTAGTTTATTCTCATAAGCCTTTTTGACTCTTGGGTTCTTGAGCTGCTCATCAATAATTGATGCCTGAGATAAGTTGGAAAAAAGAAATAGAATCAGGAATGCTGCGCCTCTTCTAAAAATGGAATGTGTGGACATGTTTTAGTAATTGGTTACAAAACATAAATCCAAATTAGCCAAAAGGTAACAGATTGATTGATTAAGAGATGTTAAATTCCATCCAAATAGCCATCGAGGCGTTAATACAAGGTTCCCAATACACCCCAGGCACCTTGACGGACACCATCATACTCTTTGGGAAACTCATTTATCTCAACACTCTGACTGTCAATCAAGTCATATTTAATAAATGGAGCGAGGGTATCAACCTCCTCGGTCGCCCAGTCAACTATGTTATAACCTATACTTTCTATCCGGACGAGAGAATCTGCTGACCAAACATATTTGTCATAGGAAATAAATGGAGGGAAACCATAAGACATTTGATAGACCGTTTTCCTTCTTCCATCAAAATATCCGTTAAAGACATGAATTCCGTCAGATTTAAGCCCTGCCTCTTTATTCAGGTACACCACCACAGAACTACGCGGACAGCAGCCTGTACCACTGTAGTATTTTGATACATAATCCAAACGACCGTCGAAGTTTGCGTCGATTAATTCATCTCCACAGTCTCCCGGATAGTCAGATAAAATTTCAGTAACTGGCTTTGAAAGGTCCTTTTTCTGATACAATCTTTTCTCCAGGTTATAATAAAAGTCAGAGCCTTTTTCATATTCTTTGCATTCAATAATGTACAAAGTATCGCGACCCAAGTCGTAATATCGGGTGGAAAGAATGATTGAAGAATCCAACGAATGAAAGAAAGTGTCTTTTCTCATAATTCGCCGGAAAGTGTGTGCGGACCAATCCTTGGGAGACAATAGTTCGATTGATTCAGACAAAATGGGATAAGCAGTTAAGTTTTTCTGTAGCTGTCTGTCTGTATTGGCAGCTATACTTCCCGAACGTTGCAGGTCAGGACTTAAGTCACAAGAGATAAGCAAATATAAAAGAATCAGGTATGTCGAAAAACGCTTCACAGACAGAAGCTACGTTCATCTATTGTAATAAAGGAAGAATTCCTCTTCTTAAAAAAAACTGTTTATTATTCGCTGGAAATGAAGATTAATTGCGTCTTTTTTCTTTTTTGCACCTTATCAGCTCATAAATTCCCTGTATAATGCAAGGTATTTCGATCCAAATACTCTTCTAATCAAAGGGATCACTTGAGTTTGTGGTTCCTGTCAGTAGCAAAAAAATCGCGTAAGATAAGGACAAAGGAGAAGGTTGTCAATAAGAGTAATTTATGTAAACCGACCTACCGTTTCCGGCCTCCATTTCCTCCATCTTGATCTTGTCTTTTCTTAAAGAGATCAAAACGAGACGGAATGTTCTTTCGAGGAAAATTATTGTCGTACAACTCGCAGTCGGCGGTTTCAAGATACGGATCCAAAGCGATCGACTGCACTTCCTTCCCGAACATAAAGACTTTTGAAACATTTGTGTGGTCAAAACGCCAAATTTCAGCAGGAATTTTAATCAGTTCTTTGCTTCCATCAGTAAACTCAAACTCAATAATGATCGGCATTACAAGCCCACCCTTATTCTCAAAATCGACTTGATAGAAATTGGCGCCGATGTCTAATAATTTCTTTTGATCATCACTCAGGCCATCCAAAAACTTCTCGTAAGTTTCCTTTGCCTTTTCAGTCACTGCGTAAGGATCTTCGACGATGTACTTATCATTTAAAAACGGATTTCGCTCATTTTCAGTTTGCTTGATTTCGTCTTCATTCCTGGTCTTGGAAATATTGTCGTTTTTTTGTGCGTCCTTTTGTTTCTTAAATGCCAATTCCAATTCAGGATCGTGTGTATTGACCTGATACCATTGCACATTATCTATGGCAATATCTACGTGATCGGTTGTGAAAAACCATCCTCTCCAAAACCAGTCCAGGTCAACTCCACTGGCGTCTTCCATTGTTCTAAAAAAGTCAGCAGGCGTCGGATGCTTAAACATCCATCTATTCGCATACTCTTTAAAGGCATAGTCAAAGTTTTCACGCCCTAAAACTGTCTCGCGCAAGATATTTAGTGCGGTAGCCGGTTTGCCGTAAGCATTGCTGCCGAATTGCCATAAGGACTCAGAATTAGTCATGATCGGTGCAATCTTCTCCTTATCACCCTTCATATATCCGACAATCAGGTGTGCGGGCCCACGTCTGGATGGATAATTTCTTTGCCACTCCTGCTCACATAAATACTGTAAAAAAGTATTGAGTCCCTCATCCATCCATGTCCACTGCCGTTCGTCTGAATTAATGATCATTGGAAAGTAATTGTGACCTATCTCATGAATGATAACCGACATCATACCATATTTGGTTCTTTCGTTGTACGTACCGTCTTCATTGGGTCTTCCGCCATTAAAGGAAATCATTGGATACTCCATCCCGATTGAATTGGCGTGAACAGAAATAGCCACCGGATAGGGATAATCGAAGGTATACTTTGTATAGGATTTCAGTGTTTGAGCAACCACTCTGGTCGAATATTGATTCCACAGTGGCATTCCTTCTTTGGGGTAATAAGACATGGCCATCACATCTTCTGTGCTCTGTTTTACGTTCATCGCATCCCAAATGAACTGTCGAGATGAAGCAAATGCAAAGTCCCTGACGTTCTCTGCTTTAAAATGCCATGTTTTAATGCCCGTCTTCTTTGTTTTTTCTGCCTCTTTGGCCTCTTCAACCGTTACGATGAATACCGGTGCATCGGTTGAAGACTGGGCTTCCTTCCATCTCAGCTGCTGCTCCTTCGACAAAACTTTAGTCGGATTTTGAAGGACACCTGTAGCTCCGACAACATGATCTTCAGGAGCAGTAATATGAACATCGTAATCACCAAATGCAAGTGTAAATTCTCCTCTTCCCAAAAACTGTTTGTTCTGCCATCCTTCGACATCATTGTAAACACACATTCGGGGAAAGAATTGAGCGATGGTGTAGAGATAATTCTCATTTTCCTTAAAATACTCATATCCTGATCGTCCGTCTACCTTCATTCGATCATTAATATTGTACCACCACTTTATCCTAAATGTATACTTAGCTCCACTGACTAGTTCCTTTTTCAAATCGATCCGCATCATGGTTTTCACTTCCGTATACTCAATCTTATTTCCCGAGGCATCTGTGACACTTTCAATATTGAATCCTCCCTGGAATTCTTTACTGTCCATCAATCGCTTCATGCCCCAGGGGTTGGAGATGCTTTCGATGGTACCGGTATAAGTTAACTGTCTGTCAGAGCCCGGACGACGGATATTTTGATCGAGTTGAAGCCAGAGATACGAAAGAGGATCGGGTGAATTATTGGTGTACGTAATGGTTTCCTCACCGCGAAGAATCTGCTTATCATCGTCCAGGGTGATCGTCATGATGTAATCGGCCTTTTGCTGATAGTAGTCAGGACCCGGAGCTCCGGATGCCGTTCGGTAAACATTTGGAGTCGCAAGTTCTTCCTTTAACTGTTTGAACTTGTTAGTGTTATAGCTTTGGGAAAATCCCTGAACGCTTAATCCAATAATTAGAAAAAAGCAAATGGACTTTAACATACGAAATTTATTAGACATTATAACAACTGGATTTGTATAGAGGCGAAAATCATTATTTTTTTCTTTAGCCTAAGCATTTTTGAGAAGCGTAGCCATAGCTACGGTTAGAGAAAATAACGACGGATAAAGGAAAAAGAATTTTTTCGCCATACGAATTTAGTTGTTATAATGTCTTTACTCAAATTTGAACTCTCCCTCTGCGGAAGAGGCCACTAAAGTAACACTTTTCGTTTGGTCACCGTGCTTGTAATGAATGATATTTTGCTGCCCTTTGAAATATTCAAAAAAGAATTTACAGGTGATTTTTATCTTTTTCGGATTTAGCACATCCGTGAATGTAAAATAGAAAAAGATGTTTAATCGTTCAGTTACCTCAGAGCCAATATAATTAAAGGTGGCGGGTATCTCCAGAGAGGTTAAACTGAATGTTTTTTGAAGGTAATCTGACGTAAACTTCATCAGCTCGTCGTTTTTAGGAATTGTGTCCAAGTCGATTCGCTTGTTTAAAGCTCTTTCCATTATGCCTTGAAAATCATGCGCAGTCGCCTTTACAAATACATCGATTCGTTCATCCGCGGCATTCCACTCCATATTGACAACTGCAACATAGTATTTATGAGATAAGACTGTTGTACAGAAGAGGAATAGGCCGAAAGTAAGTAGCGTCTTCATAATAGAGATTATAACAAATGGATTTGTATAGAGGTGAAAATTATTATTTTTTCTTTAGCCAAGGCATTTTTGAGAAGCATAGCCGCAGTTATGGTTGGAGAAAATAACGAAGGAAGAAAAAGCGATAGCTTTTGAAGACCAAACGGTAGTGCAGGAAGGAAAAAGAATTTTTTCGCCATACGAATTTTTTGTTATAATCTCTAATATTAAGGTCTTAATGATTTGTCCGGTATGATACGAATATACTGATAAGGTCGAAATCTAAGAACCGGAGTTTTTCCATCATACTCAGGACCTTGCATCAAATTTCGTTCCTCAACGAAGATTATTCGATTAGGGTCAACCAACTTCCTCTTTAAATGCTCCTTCAGGCGCTTCTGACTTTCTGCTGATCGATTGTAGGCCAATTCCAAATTTGATATTCTTTTTTCTATGGGAATTTGAGAGATACTGGACTCAATTCTCAGCTTAATAAATCCATCTTTTTGTACTGCCTTGCAGATATAATTTGAGAACTTATTAAAAACGAAGGCCGAGGTGTCAACTCCGTTAAAGAAGAAATCGAAATTAACCTGATAAGGATTGGCTTTTGGTTCGCGTAATTTAATCCGATTATGAACGATTGGAACCAAATTAAGATATTCAAATTCATCATAAACTCTCGGATCTTCTTTAGGATTCCATTCCGGCCCCCTTACAAGTTCAACTACTTCAATATCCAGGGTTCTGCCGGTTTTTTCTTCGAACTTTTTGCTCAAGAATTCTTCGGCCTCCAAACCAATATTCCGGGCGTAAACAATCTTTCCTTCACCTCTATCACGCTCGTCAGGTCTTTTTGACACTGACGATTCGACTAATATTTTAATCTCGTAGCCGGCCTTTTGATTCTTGATGACATTATTCCAGAATCTCCTGAATTCACGTGTTGCCTGATCAACTGTATTTTGAAACAGCGTCGTTTGTTTGTAGGTAGGCAATAAAGGAGGAGTGATCTTGTCTGATCGCACCGTATAATTGAGCTTAGTTTGCTTTTTCTCATCGCTTTTATCCCAGAGAACCAATTTGATCTTATCATCCGGATGATATCCTATAGTATCGATACTCACACTACAATTTTTCTTAGAAATACCGCTGCTTTTCTTTAGCCGACTAAAAATATCATTCTCAATTTCCTTGCTCAATTTCGTCGCTTTTTTGAAAGAACTTCGCCTGGAAATAAAGATACGGCCATGAATATCTACTTTGCCATTCACAAAGAGTTTGGCTTCCATTTGATTAAAATCGATCTCATCCATTACCTCTTTAACCGAAGGAATTCTGAAACGCTGATAGTTTAATAAAAGACTTTTGTCATCTACAACTTTGCCGTCTGTCACGCTTATTATACTCTCATCCAGTTCATCGGTATTGAAATTCACTGAAAACATTTTTACGCGTGCCGATGCCCAAACAGGTATCTCCGCTTCTTTAAAGACGGGGCGCTCAAAGAATACCGATTCAGTTGGAAATCCTCTTTGTGCGAACCCTCTTCTAATTCTGTTGCGACTATAAGCCATTAGGTTCTCAAGCTCCTCAATTTGGCTGTAATCATCCACTTCAATTTCAAAACCCAAGGTGGTAAATTGATAAAAATCAATTTCATACGACAGGTCATTAATAAAGGAAATGAAGAAGTTGAAATCAAGATAGGAGGTATCGAAAGCTGTAATAGGAAAGAAATACAGTGGCACAACTTTATACTCTTTCAAGCTGACATCTGTCTCTACAATTAATGGATTCTGCGCTACTACATTTCCTCTGATCTTTAGATAAATACTGTTCCGCTCGTTTTTACCGGTAATCGTTTCAATCCGAATGCTTTTTGAAAAAAGGCCGGGTCGATTTTCGGGATTGTAGGCGACCTCCAGGTTTAATTTTGATCTTGGAAGGATTATTCGTTCTTTGGTAAGGACAGCCGTGCAACCACAAGGGGTTAGGATATTATCAATTAAGATGGTGTCCTGATAATAGGGATTGATTAATTCAAAGAAGGCGCTTACCCGACCCTTGCTTTCAAAAACATCCCCGAGATGTTGAATTGGTTCACTGATCCGAACCTGACCGTAAACGGCTGCTTGAATAAATAATATGATCAATCCCGCCAATCTCATTTACATTGCCAGGTATTGCATCATGAGGGTACAAAGTATCGCACCAAATGTTCCGACAGCATATCCAAGGACTGCTAACAGAACGCCTACCGGTGCCAGGGAAGGTGAAAAGGCACTTGCTACAATTGGTGCAGAAGCCGCTCCACCAACATTGGCCTGAGACCCAACCGCTACGTAGAAAAACGGTGCTTTAATAATTTTAGCGACAACAAAGAGAAAGATTGCGTGAATCAGAATCCATATCAATCCAATCGATATGAGAAACTTGAACACCCCCCAATTGGCGATGAGTTCCATAATATCCATTTTCATACCGATAGATGCCACCAATACATATAAGAATACGGTTCCCATTTTCGACGCACCTGCACCCTCCAACGATCTAAATCTTGTCATTGATAAGATAATTCCGAAGAAGGTTGCAAATACTACCAACCAAAAGAATCCACTTCCAAAGGACACCATTAAGTCTGCCGCATAGTCGCCACTTGACTTCACTATGGGTGTACCCGGACACCAGTCTGCCGGAGGTTTGCTCCTCAAGGACTCCAATCCACCACCAATCAAAGGAGCAATTTTGTCTGCCAGAAAATGTGCAAGGCCGACACAGAAAAAAGTAATTCCCATCATTTTTATCAGATCGTAGAAGGATGGTATTTTGGCAACAGACGCCTGAAAGGTTTCCATTTTCTTCTTCAAACTTTCGATCGCCGAGTCATCTGCTTTGAAAAATTTGTTTATTCGCTTGTTGTGCCCGGATCCGAAAAGCAAAATGGACATAAAGATGTTAGCCACAAAAACATCCACAACGATCATTGCTGAAAACAGCTGATCGCTTGCACCATAAATCTCTTTCATGGCGGTTTGGTTGGCACCCCCACCGATCCATGAGCCCGCTACTGTGGATAGTCCTTTCCATATCTCTCCGTTTAAAACTTCAGGTTCAATGAGAGAAATGAGCCACAGCGCTATTGGTCCACCGACGATTATTCCAACTGTTGCTGTGAAGAACATGATGATGGCTTTGGAGCCTAACCTTTTTATCGCCTGTAAATCGATGCTCAGACACAGTAAGATTAAACTGGCAGGTAACAAGTACCTGGATGCCACGAAATAGAGATTGGATTCTTCGGAATAGATTATTCCCATCGAATTCAATCCCGCCGGAATGAAATAACAAAGTAAAAGGGCCGGAACCCATTTGTAGAACTTCTTGAAATACGGACGCTCACTTCTTTCGGATTTAAAAATGAGGAACAGACAGAGCAGTAAAAGCCCTAACACTGCGGCATCATTAATAATCCAGGGTGGACTTGGACGCGATTTAAATGTACGGATATGCTCTAAAGAACAGCCTGCATCATCACTGCTATATAAAACGATCGAATGATCTCCTCTGGAGAGTTTATCGATATTCAGTGAATTAGAAGAATTCCATCCGGTTGTATCGCCATCGACTACAATCCCATAATCCTCATATCCTTCAAAGGTTATGTTGAGTTTCGGCGTTTCAGAGGCATAATAAACCCCGCCTAAATCTTCAAAGCTGACAATCGTATAAGTGGAGTCAGCCATAAGAGTATCTCCAGCACTATATTCCAGCTGCGACATGACATTCACGCTAAAAAGAAAAGCAGTTAAGAAAATTAAAAATCGTTTCATTTTTTATTTTTAATATGGTCCCACAATACAAGCCAGAAACGCAATGCCAATTTGATCCATTCCCTGAACCGTAAATAAAGCATCGGTAGGGAAATTTGAATCTCCCATAAATATTTTATCGTCTTCGAAGGTCATAATACAATTTGAAGAGAAGGTGGAATTGCCACGATAGACTTTTCCATCCTCGATCGTATAGACAATGTCCGAAGAGAAATTTGAATCGCCTATATAAACCTTATTTCCATTGATCGTATATAAACAATCAAAAGACATGGTGGATTGACCGTGATAAACTTTATTGTCAGAAAGTGTAAAAAGAATTAACCTGGAAAAAGTGTGATCGCCCTGATAGACGAAACCATTTTCTATTGAAAAGGCTAATTCGGAGTTGAAGTTAGAATCTCCCTTATACAGCATCACCTGGCCGAATAGCACCGCTGTAAAACAGCCTAAAAACAAGGTGGTTAGTAACTTCATCTTTCAAAAGTAGACAATAAGGTGGCAGGTTAATTAAGCGGAATTGCGAAGTTTTAAACAAAGATTTAAACCTTTTGTCTATTTCTTTATGTTATAGTATCACAGATAAATTTGATAAAAAGAGGAACTCCCGTGATGACTTATGGCTTAAGGTTTAGAGCACTAGCGAAAGTTCCTAAAGAAATTTCTAT
>CAZCAD010000057.1:0-10903 GCA_964496525.1 uncultured Flavobacteriales bacterium
TTGAAAACGCACCGGCGATGCCGTGTTCGGTTCCCTCAGATAAAGCTAAATAGGATGAGCCATTGTTTTGAGTGAACCAATAGGAGTCTCCGCTGACAATTTCTTTTGGTAAAAACAGTGAAGAAAACTTTGGTAAGTATTTTTGAATTTCGGCATCCGACGGTAACAACGATTGTTGAATTCGCATTGCATAATTTAAGCTGTCCAAAATTCGCTTTCGATTGAATTCGAGTTTCTCTTTCTGTTTGGCAATCAGTGCATTATCACGTTTTTTGGTTCTTGATCTTAATTGAATAAGAAAAGCCAGGCTAAAAAGTGATATAAGAAAAGCCCACAAACCATATTTCCGGGATCTATTCGAGCTGATATCCGCATTTTGTTCAACGAATAAGGCATCCTTCAACAGTTTTTCATTGGCGATAGTAACACTGTCTATCGCTGCTTTCTTAACATACTCCAGCTTGTATTTTTGCTCAATCTCAAGCCTATTATGGCGCTCACTGGTAATGTTATCCGATTCTTCAATAAACCTTTCATAATACATCAGTGCTTTGTCATGATCACCTTTTTGCTCGTACATGTACGACAGCAATTCACAGTTGTCCGCTATTTCTTCTTTACTGGCTAGGATTTCCGCAGTTTCAAGCCCCCTGTGTCCATATTCGACGGCTTTCCTCAAGTCACCGTAATCCAGATATGTATGACTGGCATGTCGATAAACCAAGGGCATGGTATTTTGCAAGCCCGATTCCTGTGAATGCACAATGGCCTGTTTTACATAAACTATGGCTCGTTCAAATTCCTTCCGTTTCCTGTGGATATTTCCTTTTTTCGCCATTGCGGCCGCCAATCCCTGTTTATCACCGGCCTGCTCACTCAGCGTAATTGATTCGGTGTAGTAAAGCAGTGCTTTTGCCAAATAGTCATCATATTCGCTTTTATTATTCCTCTTTAGTGCAGAGTCAGCTATAAGCTCATGGGCCTCACCAATGTTAAGGGTCACATAAATTTTCTTTTCTCCGTTTAAGAAGTTATTCCTAATATCAAGCGATTTTTCAAAATTTAATAATGCTTCACCCAGCCTATTCTCTCTCAACTGAATACTTCCGACATTGTTGTAAACGATTGCCATGATCTGATAATTATTAAACTTCATTCCAAGTCTAAGTGTATATCCAAAGAATCGCCTCGCCTCTCTGTTCAACCCACGACTTCCATATATAGCACCTATTAGATTTGATGCTTTCATCAAAGAATAACTAAAATGAATTATTTCTTCCGTTATGGGACTATCGAGATAGGTACGACATATTCGAGCAGCTCGTAAGCATATAGAGAGACAACTGTCTTGGTTTACACCATAATATAATCGGCTTAATTCCAACTCAGTATCAACCTTTATTGAATCAACTTCTGCGGTGCTAATAACTGTGGTCAAAGAGTCAATTTTCGCTTGCTTTAATCCTTGCGCATAGGCTTCAATTGAAGCAAATAAGAAGAGTACGATATGTAGCGTAAACCATTTCCTCATAGCCGCAATCCAATTACACAAACATCATCTATCTGATCTTGCCCGCCTTTCCATTGTGTAAAAGCGGATCTAACGTTATCCAAGCTGGCCAGCATACCAGAACGATCCAACTCTTTAACAAATCTTTCTCTTCCAAATTTTTCATTATTTGCACCACCAAACTGATCCTCTAATCCGTCGGTGCTTAAATAGATCGCTCGGACGCTTTCAAGTTCCACTACGGTATTGGTAAATTGCTCAAGCCGACTTTTTTTTCGGACCCATCCGCCAATTGACCTGAGATTTGATCTGACAAATTCGACCTCATCTCTTAAGAGGTACAAGTGTTGATTCGCCCCACTAAAGGTTAATGAATTCTGTGAATGATCAATTTTAAGAATTGCAATCTCCATCCCATCATCTGAAGAATTTTCGTCATGTTGATGCAATAATTCACGAACGTATTCATCCATCAGTTCAAGTATTTTGGCCGGATCATTTATTTTCTCTCGGACAATGATCTCTTTGAGTAGGGTTGAGCCGATCATACTCATAAAACCACCCGGAACTCCATGCCCTGTGCAATCCGACAAGGCCAGGTAGGAGCAATTTTCAATATGTGCGAACCAGTAAAAATCACCTGAGACTACGTCCTTAGGGATATATAATGCTGAAAAGCCCGGTAGATGTTTTCGAATTTTTCTGATCTCCGGCAAAATTGAACGCTGAATTTTCTCCGCGTAATCCAGATCGTCCAAGAACCTACTCTGCTGATTTTCAACCTCCTGTTTTTGTTGTCTGATAATTCGATTCGTTCGGCGTTTTTGTAAATATCCCCTGACGATGATAAAGGCGAAAGCTCCGATTAAAAGTATGCCTGCCAGAAGGCCATAAATTTGAGAACGCTCTTGACTTAGTTTAGCCGTTTGTTTTGAAAGCTCTGCGTTTATTAAGGCTTTTTCGTCAGCAAAAGCAACACTATCTGCTGCTACTTTCTTTTGATACTCAATTTGATACGTTTGATTATACAGTGCTTTTTCATTTTCATCACTCTGCAGGCTATCTCGGAATACAATATAATTGGTATAAAAGAGCAATGCATTTTTCGAATCGCCTAACTCTTTATAGCAGCTATACAAGAGTTTCGAAATATCTCGCTGTTCGTTTAAAATTTTCGCCTCATTGGCGATCAAATATCCGTTTTTCGCGTATTCAGCAGCCTTTTCATAATTATTCAAGTCCTGATAAAAAAAAGATACATAGCGATATGAATAAGCCTGAATCGATCTATTCTCGGATTCGAGTGAAAGCTGTAAACCACTAAGTGCCATTTTGAGTCCTTCGGCATGTAGCCCTTCTTGTCTGAGAATATTCCCCAATGACACAAGAGCAGCAGCCTCAGAAGAGGTGCTACCTGATTCTCTGGCTCGAGCGACACATTGCGTATAATGATCCCAAGACAGCTTAAGAAATCGATCATACTCAACCGGATTTCCGGCTTCCATCGAGGAATCGGCTAAATGTTGGTAGACTTCTCCCAGATTCTGTAAGACAATCTGTATTCTTGACTCATCATTTAAGGCCATCCTAAATTCATAACATTTAATATAGTTCTCAAGAGCTCCGCTGAAATCTTCTTGATAGAAATGGATTAGACCAATGTTATTATAGACAGACCCCATTTGAACCGTATCATTTGTCCTTCGAGCAATAAATAAAGTCCTCTTATAATTTTCCATTGCCACCCCCATAAGTCCTCTAAAAATATTAATGGAACCTATGACATTGCAAAACCAGGCAGCTCTCTTAGAAACCAGGGCAAGCTTGGCAGAATCAGGGTTGGCCGAATTTTTCTTACAGATTTCCAGTCCTTCCTTCGCCCATTGCTCTGATCGCTCCTGATCAACATACATTTCACTCTTAATTAATTTTCGATAAATATTTAGCCTTATAGTGTCCTCTTTGGTGATTTCGAGTTCGATAATCGCGGAATCGACATTATAGGAGTTCCTCTCCTGTGCAACGACCGTGCATGGCATAAGCGAAAGAATCAATATGAGCATAAAGCGTTTTCTAAACACCGTAGCAAACCTTAAAAGAGTAGTAAATAGGGTTACCCTTTGCGGGGAGTTACATAATATAGTGAAACATCCTGAAATAATGGAAATTTTGACCTGAGATTTGCGGTACATTTGAAGGTGAATTATCTTGGTTTAGGATTCGGCGGATTGTTTTCTGGCACTTTTTTATAGGCCACCGTCGTTCTCTTTTTATCCGATTTAATACTGATCGGTTTTTACGAAGCCGGTTACCCAATTTTGCCTTCCTTGATTATTGCCACGTACGGAAATTTGCTTGGAGGGTTAACAAACTACTTCATCGGGTTTACTGCAGGGCATGAAAAGCTCAAATGGCGATATCGCCTGTACGAACAAAAGTTGACGAGATGGAAAAGTCGACTTGACAAATGAGGAGTTTACCTTGGGTTGTTTGCCTGGGTGCCGGTTGCAGGAGAACCTATGACTATTGCTTTAGGATTTTTCAGAATACAGTTCTGGCCCCTGTTTTGTATGATGTTGATTCGGAAAATTCAGTCGTTATCTAATAATTACTTTGATCTACATCTCTCAGGCACCAATTTCTAGGGAATTAAGTAAATTTGATTTGGCGAGAAATTATCTTGAGAAAATGAAGCAGCTTTTTATACCTATTTTAATCATTTCGTGCTGTGCTGAAGGCAGGGCGCAATCTTCTTCGCTATTTACGAGCTTGTCTCCCGAAGAAACAAACATCAAATTCATCAATCAATTAGATGAAGGTGAAAACCTCAATTATTTTTTGGAAGATGACCTTTATAATGGATCAGGGCTTGCTGTAGGAGACATTAATAATGACGGTCTCGATGACATCTACTTTGTGAGCAATTTCGGCGAAGATCAATTATATCTGAATAAGGGAAATTTTCAATTTGAAAATATAACAAAAACGGCCTTTGAGGGAGATTACACTAAAGTTTGGAAAACCGGAGCATGTATGGCGGATATCAATGCGGATGGTTTGCTGGATATCTATGTCTGTCGTAGAGGAATCAGAACACAGTTCGAAGAAGAACGGAGAAATCTTGTGTTCATCAATCTTGGGAATAATACGTTTGAAGAATTGGGTGCCGAAGTTGGACTGGATGATGTAGGTCGCAGTTCTGACATCGCTTTTTTTGATTTTGATCAAGATGGAGATTTGGATGCATATGTTGTAAACCGAAGGCAAAACACCTCCGTTATGGCACAATTTCTTAGAAATCATGAGGAAGAATCAATGCATACCAATCGCTTGTATTTAAATGACCAGGGAACATTTCGTGATATTACTTCAAAGGAATTAGGGATTGTGTCCTTTGGATTTTGCTTCGACGCATCTATCTCTGATATTAACGGAGACGGTTGGCCCGACATCTATGTGACCAATGATTACGATGTACCGGATTTTCTTTTTATCAATAATCGACAAGGTGGTTTTGATAATCAAATCAATCTGCGCTTGAAGCATACGTCACATTATTCAATGGGAAGTGACATTGCAGACTTCAACAACGATGGAAATCAGGACATTTTTGTGCTGGACATGTCCAATAAAGACTATAAAAAGTCGAAGACGAACATGGGTAGTATGTCAGTAGCAGAATTTTGGGACCGCATTAAAAGAGGGTATCCATATCAGTACATGTATAATACCCTGCAGCTTAATTTGGGGCAGGGATATTTTTCGGACATCGCACATTTATCCGGAATTGCCAGTACAGATTGGAGCTGGGCTCCATTGCTCGCAGATTTTGACCAGGATGGATTAAAAGATCTCTTTGTGACCAACGGCTATCTCCGTGAAGTAAGAGATCAGGACTTTACTGCCAAACTGAAAGACTATATAGGCACACAACCATTAAGTTTTGACGTAGAGATGATGCTGGCAAAAATTCCACAAACGAAAGAAGTCAACTACTTCTTTAAAAATAATGGTGATCTTACTTTTACTGATTCCGGCGAGGAGTGGGGAATGAATTTCGGCAGCGTCTCACATGGTTCTGCTTACAGCGATCTGGACAATGATGGAGACTTGGATCTAATCGTAAATAATTTGAATGAGGCGCCGCTGGTGTTAAGAAATAATAGTTCCGGTAAAAACTTTATTCGCATACAGCTAAAAGGAAATAGCAAAAATCCAATGGCAGTTGGAGCCAAAGTAAGCATCAAGTCATCTTTGGGAGAGCAATGTCAGGAGTTGTACCCATCAAGGGGATATTCCTCCTCGTCCTCGTATACCTTGTGTTTTGGGTTGGAGAAAGATGAGCTTATTACAGAGTTGAAAGTTCAATGGAACTCAAAAGAACATTCAACTTTCAAAAATATTAAAGTCAATCAAACGATGCGGATTGATTATAAAAAGGAAGTAGTTCAAAAATCAAGAGAAGTGGCCAATTTTGATAGAGAAGAAAATATTTTTGTTGATGTCACAGAACGCAGTTTCGACGATTTCGACAGAGAAATTCTACTTCCCCATAAAATGTCGCAGCTGGGCCCTTTTTTGAGCTCGGGAGACGCAAATGGAGACAATAAGCCGGACATGTATGTTGGTGGAGGAAGTGGTTCTCCGGGACGATTGTTGTTAGGAATCGAGGAAGGAATGTTGTTAAAACCTACCTCAGTATTTGCAGAGGACAAATTTTATGAAGATGGACGCTCTCTGTTCTTTGATGCCGACATGGACGGGGATCAGGACCTTTATGTTGTAAGCGGTGGAAGCGAGTTTCCGGTAGGCGATCCACGATATCAAGATCGCTTATATATTAATGATGCTAATAAAGGATTTCATCGAGACACCACTTCCTTACCAAACATCAGAGCAAGTGGAGAATGTGTTGTGGCCAATGATTTCGACTTGGATGGCGACACGGATTTATTTATTGGAGGACGCCAAGTGCCCGGAGAATACCCGAAAAAACCTCAGTCTTATTGGTTGGTTAACGAGGATGGAAAATTTACCGATAAAATCGAATCAATTGCTCCCGACTTACAGAATTGCGGAATGATAACGGATGTGGTCTTCACCGACATGAATGGAGACGGCTTGGAAGATATGATCGTAGTAGGAGAATGGATGACGGTTAATATCCTGATTAACAAAAAAGGATTCTTTGAAATTAGTGATGAACTCATTGATGCCAGGGGATTATATGGTTGGTGGAATTGTATCAAAGCTGTGGATATTGACAAGGATGGTGTTCAGGAATTCCTTTTGGGTAATCTCGGATTGAATAATAAGTTCCATCCTAATCTCGTACACGGTTTGAGAGTTTATCTGGAAGATTTTGATAAAAATGGAAAACTGGATATCATACTGAGTAAATTCTTTGGAGGTGTGGAACATCCTGTCCGGGGTAAGGAATGTCTGACAGATCAAATTCCTAATCTTTCAGCAGAATATAAAACGTATGTAGATTTCGCCTCGGCTGAATTTGGCGAAATCTTTCAATCCACCAAAGAGCATCTCGCGGTCAATAATTTTGCCAGCGGAATGTTAAAGAAGAAAAATGGGGTATACGAATTCATTCCTTTCTCCTCGATGGGACAGATAGGACCCATTAATGATATTATACCGGCAAGTATTAATGGTGATGAGCATCTCGACTTCGTAGCGATTGGAAATCGCTACGAATCTGAAATTGAAACTCCCCGATATGATAGTAATCCGGGCCTGGCATTTATCGGTAATGGCAATGGAGAATTTGATATTGTCCCATTAGAAATTGGTGGCAACTTTGCTAATAAAAACGCAAAAGATGCGATCCTTATTGATGGTGTAATCTATGTTTCAAATTCTTTGGAATCGATTAATCGAATCGAATTGTTCTTTCATTAAAAAAAGCCATCCTGACGATAAATGTCAGGACGGCTTTTCTATTATTACTTATTTCTTTTTTATCTAGTGAAGAATAGCCACCTGTACAGTCCCTCTTTCTCCGTTTGCAAATTCAAGATCGATAATGTAAGTCCCTGCCGGAATAGATGTAACATCTACTTGCAAGATGTTATCCTGCATGCTCACATTTTGAGTTTCGATCAGTTTTCCTGCCAAATCAAATATCTTCAATTGCAGGTCACCTTCGTGTCCGTTCAACGGGATATTCAACATTTCCATCGCCGGATTTGGATAAGCTTCCAAATCAACTACGGGCAACTCGACCAAACCAAAAACAATCGGCTCCAGATTTATTGTCAAGGAGGGAGATTGATCAGCTCCAAAACCAATTGAATAGTACTGGGTTAAATCCAATCGTAGAACATTCAGTGGTAGTTGGTATTGAACGAAGTTCTCAGTGTAATCAACTTTGTTATCATATCCAGGATAAATGTTTGGATCAAAAGTGGCGCAGATCATGTAGTGCTGATTATCAACCAAGACTACATTGTCTTCAAATTCAAGATAAACCGGTTCTCCCTGAATATCGGCTGTGTAGATATAACTTGCGTAATCGACTTGTGTCAAATCTGCCGTGTTCCAATCCGGATAATCATTCACATCAGTAAACACATCATTCCACTCATAGCAGTAAATCTCAAAGAACATTCCGTCAAGGGATGTTGCAGTTGGGAATTGGGAAGTGTTACCCGCAAAAGTGGCTCCACGGAAACGTACCCGACTGGCGTTAGGATCCTGAAAATGCAGACAAGTCTCCATCAAACTTGAAGTTCCGTTAAATTGTGGAACTGTCTGTATAGGTTTAAAGGTTACGTCATCAATCCGACACAAGGAGAATAGTGAGTCGCTAAAGAAAAAGTCACACTCCTGTTGATTGTCGAACGCTGCCAGATCAACTGCTCCCATTGCCAACTGATAATCCATCTCATACAGTCCGTTCGCATAAGACGTTTGAGTGAAAAGCGGAAGGGGAATAAACATAGAATCACCAGCAAGAATTGTTACAACAGCGGATGTTTGGTCATATATCGACGTTCCACCAAAGAAAATCTCGCAATTCAATGTAATATCCGTCTGATCATTGGTTCCGTAATTTCGAACCCATGATCCAACCGACACATCAAATTCGGTGTCATCAACATTCAAGTACGAATTGATCCCGAAAGCCTCTGCTCGCAAATAATCTTGAGGCGTTAATCCGATATCATCCGTATACAGACCAGTCTTGGTTCCAATGAAACAAGTTGTAGTTCCGGCTTCGAACTCAGCTTTCAGAATAACACCATCCGTAAGAGAAATCATTATTACCGGAATCGTCACAGTCGGTCCATCAGCTCCGCCACCCATACCAACAGGCGCGCCGGCAACATTAATAATGATCACACCAATTGCGCCGGCATTCTGGGCATTTAGGGATTTAGTCCCAAACTCGCAGCTTCCCCTGTACAATACGGCTATCTTTCCGGTCAAGTCATTGGTTAAGGGTCCACAAGAAAGTGAATCAATCCCATCAGTAACAAATTCAACATTCGCTGTTATGGCGTTGACAGGATTAGTTAAATCCGGGCTACCCCATCCGGCACCCTGTGCATAAGTCAGATCCTTACTTCCTTCATTTGCTGAAGGAGCTTCGATATAGCAGATTACCTGCGCCCCCCCGATAATGCTCATCAGGGAGAGGCAAGTCAACAAAAATAAATTTTTCATGATTTTTTGGATATTTAAATTACTCTTTTAGTGAGCAACCATTACGTTAATAGTAGCTTTCTCTCCGTTCTCGAACTCAAGATCAATAACGTAAGTTCCAGCGGCAATCGAAGTCACATCTACTTGTAGCATGTTTCCTTCCATCGTCGCATTCTGAGAAGAAATTAATTTACCGCTAAGGTCATAAACCATTAGCTGAGCATCACCTTTATCTTCAGCCAAAGGAATATTCAAGACTGTAGTTGCCGGGTTAGGATAAGCATCCAATTCAACAACAGGAAGCTCAACAATGCTCAATTCATTTGCATCAAATACCTTAAGCGTCGTGGCAGGTACAATGTCAGTACCAAATCCATTTGTATAGAATGTTCCATCACTTTCTCCCGGGAATAACGGTTGAAGATAGTTTGTCTGATTCAACTCATAATCAATTCCGGTATCATATCCCAAAAACAAGTTCTCACCATAATGAGTCACACAGAAAAGATATCTCTGATTGTCAAGTAACGAAACCGGCGTGTTAAAAGGGATGAAGATGTTCGCCTGCTGTAAATCAGACAGATAAATGTAATCTCCTGTAGCTACCTCAGTTAATAGACTAATTGCAAATCCGGCATCGTTAATGTCGGTAAAAACATCATCCCACTGATAGGCATAAACCTCAATAAACTCCCCGTCCATTGAACTTGGATCAGGATTTTGCGAAGATGCCGCTGAATAAGTCATTCCCCAAATTCCAATATTACTGGCGTTTGGATCCTGGAATGCAATACAGGCTGAGTTAGACGCGGTTGATCCACCTCCACGATAATAGGAGTCTCCCTGAGGAGCTAAAGAAGCATTCACGTTTCCATAGCCATAAATAGAATCGCTCATGGTGAAGTCACATGAAAGTGTGTTATCCGCAATAAAAAGATCGACATTATCACCGGCGACGGTATATAATCCGTCATAATATCCATTTGCATAGGTAGCCTGCGTAAAAGTAGGCAACGGAATAAAAATTGAATCGCCGGCAGCCAAAAGAGCAACAGGAGTCGATGTTTGGTCATATACTGATCCACCCATATCGATTACACATTGAAGTGTCACATTCGTTTGATCAACAGATCCATAATTAAAAACCCATCCACCAAGTTGAACTTCAAATTCTGCAGCACTCTGAGAAAGAAGCTGAACATTTGAAAGTTGTTCTGCCATCAGGATGTTCTGAGGATAGAATCCCAAGTCATCCGTATAGAAGCCGGTTTTTGATCCAATGAATGCAGTAGAAGTACCGGCAGCAATTTCAGTTGCCAGTAAAGCACCGTCAACATCCGCAATCATCGTAACAGGAATTGTTACAGCGGGCCCATCAGCTCCACCACCCATTGCGATAGGTGCGCCCGGTATGTTATTAATTATAATAACCCCGATTGCTCCTTCAGCCTCACAGGCAAGAGCTTTTGATCCAAACTCGCAAGTTCCTCTATAAAGAACAGCGATATTTCCTACCAGGGCAGGCCCGTTCAAAATCGGGGTACACACTATAGGTGTTGGTCCGGTTCCGTCGTCAACCAAAATCATGCTGCTGTTAATTGAGTTGGCAGGAACAGTTAAATCCGCCACTCCCCATCCACCCCCAGATGCATAGGTAAAGTCAAAGTTGCCTTCATTTGGAGATGGCGCTTCAACGTAAAAGATGACTTGCGCACTGCCAATGCCGGCAACTAA
>CAZCAD010000058.1:0-10648 GCA_964496525.1 uncultured Flavobacteriales bacterium
TTGTCCCTCTTCTTTTTGTCCTTCTTATCCTTCTTATCCTTCTTCTTCTTGTCTTTTTTATCTTTTTTCTTCTTGTCGTCTTCATCTTCGATCGGCTTACCTCCCGGAGTTCCTACCTCATCGCCAAATTCATCATAGTAATGTTCATCCTTTACCCCCTTTTTCTCAACGATTTCACCTTTCTTGTAGGTGGCTTGATACTTTAAAGTGTTCTTCTCATCGTCATAATATTCCTCAAAGTTTCCATGACGCATATTATTCTTATAAGTCTCAATCGTCCATTTACGGTTGGTAATATACATTCGTTTAAACTCACCCTCACGCGAACCGCTGGAATGATTTTCTACATAAAAGATTTCTCCGGTTTCATAGTAGTAGGAGGAAGGCCCCTCTTTTTTACCATGACTGTAGACCTGTTCCGACTCTACCTTTCCATCCTCAAAATAGGTAATGTAGGTTCCGTGCCATTCTCCATTTTTATAATCTATTTCCTTCCTAATCTGCCCGCCGTGATAGAACTCTTGCTTTCTACCGTTTAGTTGGTCAAAGTTCCAGACTTCAATTTTTTGAAGAGTTGTATCTTCATAATAATGCCGATGTTCTCCGTTGGCCATTCCATAATCATAAGTTTTCTCCCACTTTAGACTTCCATTAGGCCGATAAAATTTCCACATACCATGCTCCAAACCTTCTCCCAGGGTATCATGAGCCCTGATTAGTTCAATTTTGCCATCGTCATACCAAACCGTGTCAAGCCCTTTTGAACGCCCGTTATTGAAATTTAGATACATCCATAAATTTCCATTGCTGTGACAGACTTTGCATCGTCCGCTAAATGGTTTTCCGGATCGCTGATGAAAAACAATGTCTTCTTCTCTGCCATTAATCATTCGCTTCTCATTATAAACCATTCCTTCACAATCAGAAACCATTCGGAATTTCGGATCACGACAAACAATTGCTTTATGTACTTTCTTCTTCGGGTCTCCGCCATCCAGAGTTTTTAAATCGGTAATCTGAGCGAAACCGGATTGTGATAGTCCAATAAATATGAGAAACCAAATATTCTTCATACAAAAATGTTTGTTGGTCTAAAATAACGAAAAGTGGGTTATTAGATACAGATCACCAACGTATCTGTTCAATCTAACTCAAGAATAATTCCTCTAATTTAATTCCAGATGCTTTTTTAGTGCTGTACGTAGCTTTTCAGGTATGGGGATAGATTCTTCCTTTTCATAATCAAAACAGACGATTACTGACTCCCCATAGGCCTTTTCACGATTATTCTCGTCGAGAACAGAGTAGGAGAACGTGAAACTTTTGATTCCGATTTGAGTCGTTCTCACTTCAACCTCAATTTTGTCACTCAGCTGCGTTGGAATTTTATAATCGACACTATTTTTCTTTAAGATAAGGCCGTTTCGTTTCCAATCCCATTCTTCTCCAAGCTCGGAAACAAAGAAGTTAATTCTGGCGGATTCGAAATAATGCAAATAGGCAGCATTGTGAACATGTCCTGCAAGATCGCAATCGCCAAATCGAATTTGAATTTTTAGTGAAATCATTTATCCAGCTTTTCGAAAACTGAATTCTTGCTTTTGTATTCGGGTACGATGGTTTTCATTCGTTGAACGATGACTTCGTTATCCTGTGTTTCAAACAAGTCAGTTAAATCACAGATAGTTGATGAGATTTCGTCAAAGTCGTAGTTCCTGACTTTCGCAATTAGAATTTGAGGGTGATGTGTCGGTATCGTGTTTTCTTCGCTTGTCAGAAGTTCTTCAAACAATTTCTCACCCGGTCTTAGACCTGTTATTTTGATCTGAATGTCCCTATCCAGTTGCAATCCACTCAACTTAATCATCTTCTTGGCCAGGTCATAAATCTTTACAGACTCGCCCATATCGAATACAAAAATTTCGCCTCCATCTCCCATGGATTCAGCTTCTAATACGAGCTGAACAGCTTCAGGAATGGTCATAAAAAAGCGAGTAATGTTTTTATCAGTGACCGTAACAGGGCCACCGCTTTCGATTTGCTTTTTGAAAAGAGGGATGACGGATCCGTTCGATCCAAGGACATTTCCAAATCGCGTTGTAATGAACTTTGTCTGTCCTGCCTGATTCGCAGATTGGGCATAGATCTCGGCAATACGCTTTGAGGCACCCATTACATTTGTCGGGTTGACGGCTTTGTCAGTAGAAATTAGCACAAATCTATCGACCTCATATTTTAAGGATAGGTCAACGAGATTCTTGCTTCCAAGCACATTTGTCAAAATTGCCTCTGACGGATTTTCTTCCATCAGAGGAACATGTTTGTAAGCTGCCGCGTGGAACACCATGTCCGGTCGAAATGCGTCAAATACCCGCTCAAGACGATCCAGATTTCTAATATCAGCAATGACCGTTTCAGTTAGCTGGAATACTTTTTTCTCTTTGAGCTCAACTCCCAGATTATAGATCGCTGATTCAGCCTGATCGAGTACAATAACTCTGCTTGGATTATAATCCACCAACTGCCGAACAATTTCGCTTCCAATACTTCCTGCTGCACCGGTCACCAATATTGTCTTATCGTCAAATTCTTTTGATAGTCTGTCCGGGTCAAGTTTGATCGACTCGCGGCCCAATAAATCCTCAATAATTATTGGCTTGATCTGGAGTGAAGTAAACTGTCCGTCAATCCATTGAGTAGGGGCAGGAACATTTAAGATTTCTACATTATTTGCGAGACAAATTTCAACAACGGCACGTTGTTTCATTTTATCCGGATTCTTTATCGCAATAATCAATTTCTTGATTTTCTTCGATCGAATAATTTGATCCAAAGAACTGGTATGGTAAATCTTTAAGCCTTTAAGGGACTTACCTAATTTCTTCTTATTGTCATCGACGAAACAGACAGCTTTACCATCAAACGCCACCTCTTCTTCAATACTGTGCTTGGTAATTACTCCATAAATGCCTGCTCCATAAATCACTGTTGGGGTTAGCTCTTTATCACGCTTCAATCCTTCCAGATAAACGAGTTTAATTGTAAATCTGAATACTAATAAGAAGAATAAACAAGCAAAATATTCTACAACAAAAATGGATGTAGGAAAGAGGAAATAACCATCTAGCCAGAAGTACTTAATAAATGATACAACTACCATTAAGAGCGTTCCGGCAGTTACGGCCAGCATTACTCGCTTAATATCCTCCGTACTGGTATGTCGAACTATTCCTTGATAGGTTTTAAAGAAATAGGCACAAAGCCCCCTTATGATTAAGTAAATTGGCAAACCGGTCATGAAAATGTCCAACTCATCTTCAATCGGAATGTTTGTGGAATCAAAACGCACCAAATAGGCGACAATCAGGGCGAAGACTGAAATCACCAAATCCGCGATGAATACCACCCACCTCGGCGTATTATGTTTGGGTAATTGTATTACCATTAGCGCAAATTCATGGGGTTAAATAGCAATATTATCCCCAAAGGTAATACGTAGGTTTCGATAAAAAGATAGGATTCTAGCCTGAATAATTCATGAATCTTCGTTATGAGCATTTCAAGTAGCTGACAGTCAAGTGCTCGCACAGAATTTTGGAACGGAGACGTAGCGAGCTACGTTGAGCACCAAAATTCGAGCAAGTGCTTGAATGGCAGGTAATTGGGATGAGTAATAGATTATTCATGAATTATTCAGGCTAAAGCACTTTTTGCACTTTCACAGTCTGTGAAGCAGAATTTGAGTTAATAACCACTATGAAAGTTCCTGATTCATAAGTGCTTAACTCAATTTCAAAGCGCTTGATGCCTTTCGGAATTATACCTGCATAAATATCTTGCAGTTGACGTCCGGAAAGGTCAAGTAATTTGATCTCAAACAAATCCGATTTAGGCACATTCAGTACGATTGCCGCTACATCTGCCGTTGGATTTGGAAAGACGCTGATAGTCAGATTCTTAGAAGCAATTACGTTCGTTCCTGCGTGAGCACTTGGGTCTGCCAAATTCGTTGGTGTTTGGACTGAATCGGCAGTGTTTTCAACTTCGATTGAGTCCACCGGAGTTTTCGTGCTTATTGTATCGATCAAGTGTTCGTAAAATGAAGGATCTACCTCAATGTCCCCCATTTCAAAATATTCCCAGGTATCCAGACTATCGGGCGGGCCAATAGGGTCGATAGGTGTTGTTAAATCTTTTATTTGATCGACGATGGTATCACCTGAAATCCAGCTTACCGGTCCGATTTCGCCCTTTATATGTAATTCTTCAGTACCACCACAACTTGTCTTAACCGTGTCTTCGGGAATATATTTGATTTTTCCTTTCTTGTGATCAGAATCGTTTATGGCAGTCACGTCTTCCTGATAAAAAGCGTCAGACTGCTCGATTGTCACATTTTGTTCTGCATAGGCCATTTGACCCATCAGCTCGTCATCCTCAATACATCCGGTGAAAAGTGTCATTCCAAACACCAACAAACAGGCGTAAAGAAATTTAGATTGAAAAATGCTTGTAGATTGATTTTCCCAAGTCGTATAATCCGTGTTGAGCTCGACTAACTGTGATTTTTTAAATCGACCACAGATGTGTTTTCCTTTATTGGCTAATAGAATTGATTTAATTTCATCCTTGGATCGTTTGCTAAAGTCGAATACATCAATTTGGCAGCTGTCGCAGAAGGCTCCTTTTTCTGAGGGAGCCATTTTGCCCCAATCTTCATGACAAGGTTTTTCAATATTAACAGATTTCATACGCCGATTTGTTTATTTGATATTCTGTACAGTTGTCGGTTTGGAAGGTTCAGGTTAATCTTCAAGGATGTCGTCTAAGTATTTATAATATTCTTTGGATATAGCCATTCCTCCATTTTTCATCGGATGATGATCCGGTGGTCCTATCATTGAATCTGATTCAAGAACTTTGAATTCCCGCGTCTCATAAATTTCATCTTCAATAATCATGTCGCCCTTAATTAGTGGATCACAATTCGTATCTGCTGTATCGGGAACGATGGTGTCAATTTCGCAAATGGTACTCATAAGAACTTCCATTTTTCCTTGCTCGATATCTTCATAAACCTTCTCATGCTGAGTTTCGCAAGCGGTAAAAAGTGTCATTCCAAACACAAGTATGCAGGCCAATAAGAATTTTGATTGAAAGACATGAGATTTCTGATTTTTCCAGGCGTAATAGTCAGCATTTAATTGTCGCAGTTGAGATTTACTGACATGACCACAAAGTTTTTTACCTGCATTATCTCTTAGAACCTGTTCATGGTCTTTACTTCGTGAGAAGATTTAGTTGTGAAATCGATTACATCAATTTGACATTTTCCGCAAAAGGTTCCTTTTTCAGTAGGCGTCATTTTATCCCAATCTTCATGACAGGGATCCGGAATGCTGACTTTTTTCATTTTGTACTTTTTTATCAAGTACAGCCGGTATCAAAAGAGGTTCAATTTTCGAAAAGAGATGGAGATTAATTATTCGGCAGCATCTTGGTGGCCGCATGAAACAGGTAATTATAGCTTTTGAATCTTAACCGTTTCCGTTTGTTCAGCCGATACAATTCTGGCTAAATACATTCCGGGCGTGAAATCAGACATCTCGATATCGAAACGCTGTTCGCCTTCTTGTAATTCTCCACGATGGATTTCTCTTACCATTTGACCGGACATATTGTATAGTTGAATATCGAACTGAGCCGTTTCTTTCACGAATACAACTAAAGCGGCATTGTCTCGGGTCGGATTTGGAAATAGTTTGGTTTCGAAGGGATCTGCCTCACTCAGAATTTCGATCGGTAAAAGTGATTCCGGTACTTCTTCAATAACATATAATTCCGCTTTAAGAACTTGAGTATAACTGACAGCACCTAGTAAATTCTCGCTATAGTGAACTTCCTTTAGTTGATCAATTTCGGCCCATCGGGCATCCCAACCAATTCCACCATCAATCTGATTTTCCCACATGACTTTCGGAGCAGCTTGTATATCCATTGCAGAAATATGCTTGGCAATTTGAGCGGATCGAACTGTTGAAGCAAAATCATCAACCGTGGAAAGTGATTCCATGTCCAGATTAATCTCAGTCTTCGAACGGTTGAGATCAGCAATAAAGTTGGCCTCTTGCCGCGAACAGCTAAAAAGTGTCATCCCAAAAACCATGATCAAGGCATAAACAAATTTGCTTTGAAAGGTTCTGGTCGTCTGACCTTGCCAAAACGAATAATCATTACCGTTCAGCAAGTCTAATTGCTCGACACCAAAATGTCCGCAAAGGTGTTTTCCTTTATTTTTCCTTAAGACTGCTTTTACTTGCTCCGGAGTTTTTTGAGTAAAATCGATGACATCGATAGAGCATTTTTGACAGAATGCGCCCTTTTGTGTCGGGGACATTTCATTCCAGTTTTCATTACATGGTTGGTCAATGGAAATGTTCTGCATAGCGAGGAGTTTGAGTGCACTTTCATAACTGTACAACCGTATTTGGTTACCGTTCAGTTTTTTTACAATCAGATAGATTGATGTACGAATTCTTCCTATTTCATAATCCCTATCGAAATGTGTCTCAGACTCACCGATCCTCATTAGAGACGAGAACAGTCTAAAAACAGTAAATTAGTCTATCACGAAAAAACAGCTTTATGGATTTCAATATTGAAAAAGAGACTTTTGATAAAATTGCCGAAATTATTCATAGTGACAGCAGTCCCGTTGGCATCGATGCCAAAAAAACTCACATTCTAATTCTTAAATTACTAGATGATATTGATAATAGATTAAGAAGGATTGAGGGAAAGTTGGAAGATTAAAGTAATCAGAGATTTTTCAAATCGCGAATCGTACCGGCAGGATTGTCCGATTTAAAAACAAAGCTTCCGGCCACTAAGGCGTCAGCACCCGCCTCAACCAGCTTTGCGCCGGTCTGCGTATTCACTCCCCCGTCAACTTCTATTAAGGCAGAGGACTGCGAATCGCTAATCAATTTTTTCAAGTTCCGAACTTTTTCTACTGCTGCATTAATGAACGTCTGGCCTCCAAAACCAGGATTTACCGACATGATTAATACCAAATCCAAATCCGCTATAACTTCCGACAATGCCGATACAGGCGTATGTGGATTCAGTGCCACACCTGCCTTCATTCCGGTGGCTTTAATTGCCTGGATTGTTCTATGAAGATGATTACATGCCTCAAAATGCACGGTCAGATAGGCGGCACCGGCATCTTTAAAGTGGTCAATGTAGTCATCCGGATTAGCGATCATCAAATGAACGTCCAGGGGCTTCGTCGCATGTTTGGCAACGGCCTTAACCGTTGGTAGGCCGAAGGAAATATTTGGAACAAAGACGCCATCCATTACGTCGATATGGAACCAATCAGCCTCCGATTGATTGATCATTTTTGTTTCGGATTCCACATTTGCGAAATCACAAGCCAGCATGGATGGGGAGATGATAGGCATAGGACAAAGTTAGTTTTTTTGTTGGATGTGGGGTGAGGGGTGTTGGGTGGCTATTTGTTAATTTCCATTGGGGGATTTGGGATTTGGGCACTGCCTGCCATGCGTGCCTTCGGCAGGTAAACCGGTAGGCACGGTTTAAGATTTCACGCAGAGAGTGGAGAGGTGCAGAGGTCGCAGAGAAATTTGAGATTTGGAACCTGCCGGTAGGCAAGGTTTGAGATTTAGCTTTTAACTCTGGACTCTCGACTCTCGGCTTTTGGCTCTCGGCTCTCGGCTCTCGGCTCTTAGCTCTCGGCTCTTGGTTCTTGGCTCTTGGCTCTTTGAGCAGGTAGAATAAAAAACGGAAGGAGCGGTAGCTCCAGTTTTCAGCCAATTTTATCAAAAATAGTCTTAACCGGCACCGTTATTCAAGAGTGCTGAAATCTGTTCGGCAAGCTCTAAACCAATTCTGTCTTGCGCCTCAGCCGTTGCTGCTCCGATATGTGGAGTCGAACCAATTTTTTCGTTTGCAAGTAAATCTTTTCTCGGTGTTGGTTCGTTTTCAAAAACGTCCAATCCTGCGGCTCTGACTTTTCCACTTTCAAGTGCAGCAAGAAGTGCGTCCTCATCGACCACACCGCCTCTGGCTGCATTTACAATGACGACTCCATCTTTCATGGCGTTCAATTCATTCGCCCCGATAACAGCCGAACCGTCTTCTTGTTTTGGAACGTGGAGAGATATATAATCCAAATCGCCAATTACAGCATTCAGATCTTTCGTTGCACTAACAGTAACATTGACTTCCCCATGACCCACGATATTCACAGCAATGTTAGCTGACTCAGTAAAAATATCTACCGCTACCACAGTCATTCCGCAACCAAGGCAATAGGAGGCCAGGGATTGTCCAATTCTTCCAAATCCAACAATTCCAATCGTCTTGCCACGCAACTCCTGACCCTTACCATATTGTTTCTTATAAACTTTGAAATTAACGTCGCCATCCTGCGGCATCATTCTGTTTGAGTGGTGAAGCGAACGAGAAAGAGAAAATAAATATCCCATTACCATTTCAGCAACGGATTGAGAAGAAGCACCGGGAGTATTGATTACGTGTCTGCCAATTGAGCGAGCATATTCTACATCGATGTTATCCATCCCGACTCCACCCCTTCCAATCAACTTTAAATTAGGACATGCGTCAATCAAATCTTTACGAACGGTTGTTGCCGATCGAACAAGAAGTCCCACATATCCCTCTTTATTAATTGCATCAATTAATTGTTCTTGCGGAACATTCTCAGTGACTACCGTAAATCCATCAGCCTCAAGCGCCTCGACACCTGCTGTAGAAATTCCATCGTTTGCTAAAATCTTCATTGTGTATCTTTTTCTTTATTTTTATTAAGCAGTCGCCGCGGCATGTTTTGCTGCAAATTCTTTCATCAAGTTTACTAAATGTTGGACTGAATCCAATTCTAATGCGTTGTACATTGACGCTCTGAACCCACCAACGGAACGGTGTCCTTTTAAGCCAACTATGCCTGCGGCAGTCCAGATTTCCGTAAACTCTGCAGTTAAATTGTCATCTTTTAAAACAAATGTTACGTTCATGGGAGAACGATCTTCTTCAGCCGCAGTTCCTTCAAATAAAGGATTTGAATCAATCTCTCCGTAAAGCAGATCAGATTTGGCCTTATTTCGTTCCGCGGCTCCTGCAACTCCTCCATTTGCGATTAAATACCTGAGGTTCAACATCGCCACATAAATTGCAAATACCGGCGGTGTGTTAAACATCGAGTCCTTTTCCTGATGCGTTTTCAAGTCCAGGTAAGTCGGAATATTTGGATAAGTTGAATTGCCCAAAATGCTGTTCTTGACAATGAACAAAGAAGTTCCTGCCGGTCCTAAATTCTTTTGGGCACCGGCATAGATGATGTCAAAGGCAGCCACATTAATTTCTCTTGAAAAGATATCTGAAGACATATCACAAACCATAGGAACAGACGTCTCAGGAAAATGTTTCATCTGAGTCCCGTATATTGTATTGTTGGATGTCAAGTGGATATAGTCGTAGCTGTGATCAATATCATATCCCTTGGGAACAAAATTGTAGTTTTGATCTTCAGAGCTGGCAATAATATCCGCTTGCAGTCCGGCGTTTGTACCTTCTTTCACCGCTTTTTTAGCCCAGGCTCCGGTATTGACATAAGCTGCCTTCTTATTTGCTCCGCTTAAGTTCATTGCCGTAATTAAAAAGCCTAAACTTGCGCCTCCTTGCAGGAAGATGACTGAATATCCGTCAGGAACATTCAACGCTTGCCTGACGAGCCGTTGAGCCTCGTCCATGACCTCAACAAAGGCGGGACTTCGATGTGATATCTCGAGGATAGATAGTCCGTTAAAATCTTTTACTGCTTCTGAAGCCTCTTGGAAGACAGACTGTGGCAAAACACAAGGCCCTGCTCCGAAATTATATTTTTTTGACATTGTGAAGGTTTTTAATAATTCCTCTCCTAAACTTCTTCGTAAAAAGAGAACTACCAAGGTAACAGTTTTTTTACGAATGTTAAAAAGAAAAGCTGAACTAATTTCGTTCTTATAAATGCTTATTTTTAGGCAAAATTTAGAACTTGATCCTTCAAAGTATAGTCTGGAATTTTAATCCCGCAGTCACTCCCTGGGCTGATATGCCGAGATGGTATGGAATCATGTGGGCGGTTGGATTTTACATAGGATTCATTCTGCTTTCAAGAATGTATCGTTCAGAAAATGTCTCTGAAAAGTGGGTGGATAAGACCTTCTTATATGTATTGATAGGTGGCATTCTGGGGGCTCGACTGGGGCATTGTTTGTTTTATGAGCCGGCCGATTATTTAGCGAATCCGATTGAGATTTTATATATATGGGAAGGTGGATTGGCCAGTCATGGAGGCACTGTCGGAATCATTATCGCCGTCTACTTTTTATCGAAGCGAGTCACCAAAAAACCAATTTTGTGGACGCTTGATCGCATAGCTGTGCCAACCGTATTGGCCGCATGTCTTATTCGACTGGGAAATCTATTCAATCATGAAATTGTTGGTAAGGTAACTGAATCGGGTTTTGGTTTTAAATTTTTGCGTCACGATATTGGAAATAACGAGGCCATTGTAAGAACCTCTTCGAATACTGCTAAGGACGCCTTTGACAAAATTGCG
>CAZCAD010000059.1:0-10637 GCA_964496525.1 uncultured Flavobacteriales bacterium
CAGGGAAATAATTAGATTCGTTGGATTTAGAAGAAGGATCCTTTTATCATAAGCAAAGTTCCAAAGGTTCGGTTCGACTTGTAAAGCTGCGATGTATGCAGGCTCAGAAGGAATGAACATCATGACAAAGTCGAGTGCCTTATCATAATCATCATATCCCTTTGCGCTCAGTGCAGTAATGTGATTTTTAATGGCCGTGACATGATCTTTTAATTCTTGCTCCTGAATTTCGGGATCGTCTGTTTCAAAGGAACGAACAAATGCATTTAATGAAACTTTCGAATCGATTATTACAGATCGATTATCGGGGTACTTGATAACTACATCCGGTCGCATTTTCTTTCCATCCAATTCAGATTTAATGGCTTTTCCGGCATCATCTCTTAATTCATGCTCAATGAAATATTCTCGATCTTTAACCAAACCAGATCTTTCAAGAATATTCTCCAGAATCATTTCTCCCCACCGGCCCTGCGTTTTTGACTCACCCTTAAGTGCTTTGGTCAAATTTCTTGTTTCTTGCGTAAGGACATTATTCAGTTCCAGAATATCCTTAACTTTTTCACCCAAACTGAATCGTTCCTTTGATTCTTTATCATAAACTTCTTCAACCTTTTTCCTAAATTTTTCAATGTTCTGACCGAGTGGGTTTAACAGGGCTTCAATATTCTTTTTATTCGTTTCAGTAAATTTCTCAGTTTTGGAATCAAGGATCTTATTTGCAATGTTCTCAAACTCAAGGTTGAACTTTTTACCTAACTCTTCTATTTCCTTTACCTGGTTTGAAAGCTTCTCCTCTAAAACTTCATTGTTGGCTTTGTAAGCTGCCAGCTCTTGGTTGGAATCATTAAAATCATCCGTTTTTTGATCAAGATCAATCTGTAGTTTTTCCAGTCTTTCAGTGACCTGTGTCAATAACTTCTCGCTAACCAATAGATCAGCTTTTATTTCGGCACTTTCGATATCGGAGGAATTGGACGTTTTAAGCAAATACTTAGTTCCCAGAAACCCTAAAAGACCTCCTACTGCAATACCGATAATCAGAAAAACCAATTCCATCTTCTACCAAAATTAAATTAAAATTAGCGGTGCAGAACGTAAACTACTTACGTTTTTTCTGAACAATGATCTTATTGCCCTCAATTGTTATTTGCCAGGTTTGGTCAAAAATTCGAGGCAAATAACGTAAATACAGCTTTGTTCGCTGCGACATTTGATTATCGTCGTCACCCTCTTTCAACACCCCGGTAAATTCATAAATCTGGGTGTTCGGATGTTTCTCTCCATACAAGCTGATGATGGTGATAATGGTCGTCATTACTTTAAAGACATCGCCCATATTTGTCAGGACGTATTCTTCTCCCTCATACTCATCATTTAGTACTCCGAAAGCAATCACAGCATGCAGAATATTTTCTTTTTTTCGAGCAAAACGCACTTCATATTCTACGCCGAACTCAGTTGTAAAATGATAAACCTGTCCGGTAGGGATATTCGGTTTTATGATCTCGTAACAATCCATTATTACCTTCCAAATATAGTGTAATCTTGGCTAATATTTTCTTCCCGAGATGAAGGAATTTGATTTCCGCCAGAGAGTCCTTTTACCCCTTGATTTACATAAGCCCGAATTTCAGAAACTTTGATAAAATTATCTCCATTCATGTTAGCATCGAATGTCGTTAATCCATTTAAAAATGTATAAGTGAAAAGACCATTTTTCCATTCGTCACTCTCCATCGCATACTCCGCACCACCCGCACTCGAAATTACCGTTGCTCCTGAACCTTTTCTTGTGTCAGAAAAAATATCTTGCATCAACTCAAGACTGTTTTCAAAGCCAAACGCCTCTTTCTGTCTTACACCCGCACCAGCCGCTCGAAAATCAATATTTCCGTCCTCGATTTCGGGTGTCGGACCATTGTCGCGCTCTATCTCTTCCTTGTCCAACTCTCCGGAATGACATGTATCCATAATTAGCAATTTTCGATAGGCTTTGATTCTATTCAACATCTCGTGAATATCATCATATGAAAGTCCTTTCTCATCAGGATTGTTAAAGTCCATGTCATAAGTCCCATAGAAATAATCGAAGTTCGCATTTAAGACGCCGTGACCCGCAATAAATATGATTGCGATGTCTTCATGGGTACAAGGCTGAAAAAATCCGGTCAGAGAATTAAAAGCACTGGCTGTTGCTTCTTCATCGAGCAATAATTTTGTATGAATTTTATTGTAAAACTGATCCGTATGTCCGGTAGTCATCACGACTTCGGGGCTTCCTTCTGAGAAAGAAAGATTCGCGGTTAAAAATAGGGCTGTGAAAAGTGATTTCTGCACGGGGATATATTAGCTCAGATATCTAAAATCATGCCCATTTTTAATTTTCTTCAGGGCTTCATAAATGAGCTTAATTCCATTTTCGACATCGTCTTTGTGGGCCATCTCCACGGTAGTATGCATATACCTTAAAGGTGTTGATATGAGCATAGAAGGAACGCCCGAATTAGAATAGGCGAAAGCATCTGTATCTGTACCCGTTGAACGAGATGCAGCCGCTCTTTGAAAAGGAATTTTTTTTGCGTTGGCGACGGCAATTACCAGATCAAGAAGATTATTTTGAACAGCCGGTCCATAGGTTAAAACCGGTCCATTCCCGCTCTTTAAATCTCCTTGCTGAATCTTTGAGATCATTGGCGTGTTTGTGTCATGACAAACATCCGTTACGATTGCTACGTCCGGTTTAATTCGTTCAGCGATCATCTGCGCTCCTCTTAATCCAATCTCTTCTTGAACTGAATTGGTTATATACAATCCAAATGGCAATACCGTTTTATTCTCTTTTAGTAGTCGAGCAACTTCGGCAATCATAAAGCCGCCAATTCGATTATCCAATGCCCTGCCAACGTATTTATTTTTGTTCAGAATCATGAACTCGTCCGGATATGTAACAACACAGCCAACGTGAACTCCCATTTTCTCAACATCCTTTTTTGATGTACATCCGCAGTCCAAAAAAATATTTTTTAGTTGAGGCGATTCTTCCTTTTCCTGACGCGTGTGTATCGCCGGCCAACCAAAAACGGCAGGAATAATTCCTTTCTTTGTATGAATTTTCACCCACTTGGAAGGAGCTATTTGATGATCAGAGCCTCCATTCTTTCGCAGATAAATAAATCCATCATCGGTTATATAATGCACAAACCAGGAAATTTCATCGGCATGGGCTTCAATCACAACTTTGTAGTCAGCTTCAGTATTAACAACACCAACACAAGTGCCGTAGTTGTCAACCCAATAATCATCGATATAAGGCTTGATATATTGCAACCAGAGTTTTTGGCCTTCGACTTCAAAACCGGTTGGTGAAGCGTTGTTTAAATATTTTTCGAGAAAGGTTAGTGACGACTTTTTGAGAATAGATTTCTTACCTGCCATAAACTAATAATTTGCCAAAATTGCAATATAGTCCATAATATTATAAATTAGCTTCCTGAAGATTACTATTTACTTATGCTTAGATATGTACTTGTTGTTGTCGGTATAACCCTAATGTTCGACGGTTCATTTTCACAAACAGATAGCACCTCGTTGAAAGGACAGGGTGTGGATAAAGAGGTAATGGATTCCCTGGGACTTGTGAATCCCGAAGTTCAAAAAAAATATAATGCGGGAGTTCGGGCTCTCAACTCAGGTAATTACCTGGCCGCTGTCCAGAGTTTTACTGAGTGCCTTTTATTGGATGATCAAAATATTGATGCCTATTTTAACAGGGGCATGGCGTTTAAAGGTTTGAAGAAAGTGGATGATGGGATTAAGGATTTTGATAAGACAATTGAATTGGACCCTAAAAGAGATGACGCTGCTTATATGAAAGCTCAAATGCTGATTGAAAGCGAGAGACTGGATGAAGGACTAGAAGCTTACAAACATGCATCGCAACTCAATCCGAAGGAAGCAAAATATGCCTACTATCAGGGTGTAACACTGTTTCAAATGGAGAAATATGATGAGGCAATTAAAGCCTATACAGATGCTATACAGCGCAAAGCCAATTACGCTTACGCTTATAACGACAGAGGCAGTGCTAAGCTTAAATTAGAAGATTATGAAGGAGCGATTCAGGATTATAAGACGGCAGCCAAACATGATCCAAATTTGAGTTTTGCATATAATAATCTCGGTTCCGTCTATCGGATTAAAAAGGATTTTGTGAGTGCGGACAGATGGTACACAGAAGCCTTAAAAAAGAAAAAAGACTACCACATTGCATATAACAATAGAGGTACCGCTCGCTTCGAGGCCGGGAATTATGACGATGCCTTATTGGATTTCAGGCGAGCTCTTGAATTAAAACCGGATTACGCTTTTGCTTATAACAATCAAGCTTCAGTATACATTATTCAGGAAAAATGGAAAGAGGCAGTTTCGGCCTGCGACAAGGCCCTGCAATTGGAACCAGAATATATGGAAGCTTTTTTTAACCGCGGTATTGCAAAAGAAATGCTGCATGATTTAGATGGAGCCTGTTCCGATTGGGAAGATGCCTTTGCCCTCGGTTCAGATAATGCAGATAGATATGTGAACGGTCCGATTTGCGGAGGTTCAGGAAGATAGAAAAAATCCTTATGAGAAATTTACTAAAATATCCCTTATTCGTTTTATGTCTTGTGCTTGCATCAAGCGTGTCGGCACAAACAGAAACTCCCTTTGAAAAAAAATTATTCAAGGAGCAGAAAGAAGGCTTTAAGGCAGCCATGAATCATATAGCCAACGGAAATAAATTATTCCTGAACCCTGTTTATCCAAATCCTCGTGCGGCAGTGGTACACTATCTTAAGGCAAATGAATTTAATCCGAATAGTTCTGAGCTGAACTTCAGAATTGCATTATGCTATCTGGCAATTGATAAGTATAAAATGAAAAAGTACGCTGAGCATGCCTACAAGTTAAAACCTTCAGTAGATCCTAAGATCAGCTTTTTAATCGCTGAAAGTTACCACATCGAAAGTAACTGGAGAACTGCACAGCAGTATTATAACATCTTTATTCAAAAAGCAACGAATCCCGGACTCGAGGAGTTGAAATCTGAGGCAATTAAAAGTATCATGGAGTGTAAACAAGGTGAAATCCTGGAAAAAAATCCGGCACGAGTTTGGATCGACAATTGTGGTCCGATGATTAATACACAGTATCCGGATTATGCTCCTGTAATTTCTGCGGATGAAGCGATTATGGTATTTACGGCTCGTCGCCCAACCCATGAAGATTTAGCCGAGGATGGTGACTATTTTGAGGATCTTTTTCAAACCATTCATCGAAATGGGGCATGGCAAAAGAATGCGAATATGGGAGAGCCTTTGAACCAACGAGGGCAACACGACGCCACCATCGGATTATCCCCGGATGGACAAGTATTATTTTTGTACATCAACCGTAAAGGAAATGGAGGAGATATTTATACATCACTCCGTCGCGGTGGGGTGTGGACCAAACCTCAGCCTCTTGGAAAAAATGTGAACACAAGTCATCATGAGCCCGATGCATCTCTTTCTTTCGACGGAAATAGGCTGTATTTCACCTCCAACAAACCGGGTGGAATAGGAAGTCATGATATCTATTATTCTGATTGGGATTATGATAAAGAAAGATGGGGCGAGGCGACGAATATTGGAACAACATTAAATACTCCTTATGCCGAAAGGAGTGTATTTATTCATCCGGATGGAGAAACAATGTACTTCTCTTCTAAAGGTCATAACACAATGGGCGGATTTGACATTTTTACCTCCAAATTAGTCGATGGGGTATGGCAAACTCCGGTAAATATGGGACCACCTGTGAATACTCCGGATGATGACGTTCAACTAGTAGTTGCGGGAAACGGAAGGTTTGGGTATTATTCTTCCTATCGCGAAGGTGGTCTCGGAGAGAAAGATATCTACGTCATAACGTTCCTTGGCGCTGCCAAAATTCCAATAATGTCAAATGAAGACAATTTAATCGCCTCGATTGCCGAGCCTATTAAAGAAAAGGCCAACGAACCAAAATTGGTCGCGGAAGGAGCAAACATGGCGATACTCACCGGAATAATTCGCGACGAAAAAACAAAACTACCGCTGAAAGCGTCAATTGTTCTGATCGATAATACCGCCAATAAAGTAATTGCCGAATTTGAATCAAACGACGAAACCGGGAAATATTTGGTCTCCCTTCCGGGTGGTGCTAATTATGGTATCGCCGTAAAGAAAGAAGGTTACCTCTTTCACTCAGAAAATTTCGTGATTCCTAAAGAAAGTGGGTTTAAACAGTATAAAAAAGATGCCTATCTAAAGAAGGTCGAAGTTGGTCAATCAATTATCCTCAGAAATATATTCTTTGACCTTGATAAATACACCCTTCGTCCGGAATCTGTAAATGAGCTCGAACGTTTGAACAAGTTACTTGAAGAAAACCCTTCAATGCGAATTGAAATTTCGGGCCATACTGATACGCGTGGAACAGCTCAACACAATGAGGAATTGTCCGGAAATAGAGCGCATGCCGTAGTAAATTATTTGGCTGAGCATGGCATTTCAGCAAGTAGATTAGAATATGCCGGATACGGTGAAAATCAAACGATCATTTCGGACGATGTAATCTATAAGCTAAAGTCAAAAAATGCGCGTGAGGAACTTCATCAACAGAACAGAAGAACTGAATTCAAGATTCTGAGCATGTAGGAAAAAATTATGGATGAACCATTTCGGTATGTAAAACTGTTAAATATTGCGATAAAATAGGATGAATCTAATTAATTGTGAAGCTGTATTTTATCGAGGAAAAAGCATGATTAAATAAAGGAAAAGACTAAATTCGTACGTCAAATTAGCCGCTGATGAAGAAATTATTGTTGCTGTTGTTGTTGTTGCCGCTAACTTCATTCTCGCAAGGAAAATATTCCAAGGCAGGAAAAAAGTATTTTGAACAGGCGTCAGAAGCCTATATTTCCGGTAATACGGAAGAAGCAGAGAGATTATTTAAGGAGTGCTTAAGGGAAGACTATAACTGTGCTGAGGCGCATTTGAATCTATCTATAATCAACTATCATCGTGGTCAATTTGATCTCTCAATGAATTATGCCAGACGCGCCTATTCGTTTAACCGATTCCAACCGGAAGTATATGAGCAATTAGGGAAAGGCTATTTCAGAGAAGCCAAATATGACAGTGCTTCTTATTTCTTAGGTCAGGCAATTGAATTCGGAGGAGACAATTTAGAGATCAACCTGTATTTAGGTCAATCATTGATTCAGACAGGTGATTATAATGGCAGTATCGATTTATTATCAAAAGTTATTGCGATGGATCCAAAAAGCTCGGCGGCCTACGGTGATCGCGGATCAGCATATTATAACATTGGAGAATATGACAAAGCGCAAGCTGATTTTGATCAGGCGCTGAGTTTAAATACCGGTGGAGCCGGAATTTATTTGAACCTGGCTACAATTGCGATGAACAATGACAGTCTGGACGCTTCAAAGAATTATCTGGAAAAAGCTGAAATAGCCGCTAAGAGTAATCGCGAAAAAGTACAAGTCTTAATTCTTAAAGGTGGACATTACCTCAAAGCAGGGGAATGGGAAAATGCTGAGAGTTCATTTAACGATGCCTTTTTAATTGACGACAACGATCCCGTCATTCTAACAAACCAAGCGGTTGTGGCTATTCACAGAGATGATTTTCAAACGGCATGGGAAAAATGCAATTCGGCTTTGGAAATAGACGGTGAATTAATGGCAGCATATTTTAACCGAGGAATAGCGAACGAGATGTTGAGAAATACAGCAGATGCTTGTCTCGATTGGGAGCAGGCTTTTATTTTAGGATCTGAACAAGCAGAAGAGTATTTAAATAGTCCAATTTGCAGCGAATAATGAGGAGATTACTTTTAATAGTTTTTGTGTCAGGGACTTTTGCTGCCTTCGGTCAGAGTAATGACATTCCTTTTGACAAGAGATTGTTTCAAGATAGGAAAACAGAGTTTCAGGCTGCGGTGAAGGATATTAAGGAAGGTGATTTCCATTTCTTTGATGGGAGTAATGCTGATTTGAATAATGCACTTTATCATTATCTGAGAGCACAAGAATTCAATCCTTATTCATCTGTTCTAAACTTTAAAATTGGGGTTTGCTATTTGTATACCAACCAAAAGTTCAGGGCCATTGATTATCTGAAATTTGCTCACAAAGTAAATCCGAATGTTGATGAGAATATTAAGTTTTACCTGGCACAATCCTACCAGTTACACGCAGAATTCGATAAAGCAATTGAGTTCTATGATCAGCATAAAGATGCCATACGATCAGGAGATGATATACAGCGACTTTTCATCAACAAGAAAATATCAGAGTGTCTAACAGGAAAAAAATTGAAGGCTGACCCCGTTAGAGTATGGGTAGATAATCTTGGAGATAGCATTAATTCAAAATACCCCGAATTTTCTCCGGTGATTTCGGCTGATAACCGTGTGCTGTTTTACACTGCTCGTCGACCGGATTCGCAGGGAGACAAGGTTGACGCCCAGGGATATCATTATGAGGATGTTTACTATTCGCACAGAGGCTTCGGCCAGGAATGGGGATCTGCAATAAATCTTGGCTCGCCGGTAAACACAAAGTCGCACGATGCGACTGTAGGTTTGGCACCTGATGGAAAAAGTTTGATTATTTATCGAGGAATAAATTCTAAAAATGGTGACTTGTACATTACAAGAGAAGGTGAAAATGGAGTTTGGGAAGAACCCACTTCTCTGGGCGACAACATTAATACCAAACATCACGAGTCATCCGCATGCTTGTCATTTGATGAGAAAACCTTGTATTTCGTATCGGACCAGCCGGGTGGTTTTGGTCGGCATGATATCTATGTGTCTGAGTGGAACGAGGCCGCTCAGGAATGGGGACTTTGTGAAAATTTAGGGGAAACCATAAATACTGAATATGAAGAGAAAGGCGTTTTCTTCCATCCTGACGGCAAGACCTTATATTTTTCGTCGGACGGTCACAATAACATGGGTGGACTGGATGTTTTCAAAACAGAATTAGATCCTGATACCCGGCGTTGGTCGGATCCGGTAAACTTGGGCTACCCGATCAGTACGCCGGATGATGATATCTACTTTGTAGTTACCGGCGACGAGCGATATGCCTATTATTCATCATATCAAGCTGATGGGTTTGGTGAGAAAGATCTTTACAAAATCACCTTTCTCGGACCTAAAAAGGAGCCTATGTTAGCTGACGCTGATATGATCGGCTCTACCCCACGACTCCTGGATTCCCCGGTTCTTGTAAGCTTATTCGATTCAAAAGATGGTGACGTCGTTGTAAATAACAATAATAACAACACGAACAATAACAACAACAATACGCCGAGCAATGCTGAAATCAGGAAACTGGAGAATCAGGTTCGTACCCTTAGTGGCTTGGTTAATAGTTTTAAAGATGAGATCGCTGCCTTAAAAAGACAGATTCAACTTAACAATAATAGTGTTAATAATACCGTCGACACAGTTTTCAATAATGCCGGAATTACGTCCCTGGAACAAGAAGTTGCCGATTTGAAAAAAGAAATTGAGCGACTAAATATTGAGGTCGCTAACGTCTTTAACAGTGGAAATAATAATAACAACAGCGGAAATAATAATGACGCCGATATCAAAAGATTAGAAACTGAAATTGCGAACCTGAAAACAGAAATCGAGCGGTTGAATAATTCAGGCACGAATAACACCAGCGGTATTAATAATGCAGATATCGAGAGATTAGAAACTGAAATTGCGAGTTTGAAGAATGAAATTCAGCAAATGAAAAATTCAGGCACGAATAATTCCAGTAGCTCTAATGATGCTGATATCAAGAAACTACAAACTGAAATCGCTAATTTGAAGATAGAAATTGAGCGAATGAATAATTCAGGCACGAGTAACACCAGCGGTAATAATGATGCAGATATCAAAAGATTAGAAAAGGAAATTGCCGATTTGAAAAAAGAAATTGACAAACTAAATAATCAGGTTGCGAATAACTCGAACAATAATAATAACAATACCCGACCTAAGGTGTTTATCCTTAAAGGTAAAATCACCGACTGTGGAACCAACAGCGGAATGAGAGCAAACCTCTCAGTTACCAATGAACGAACCGGAGAAAAGATCAAAGATATAACAACCAATGCCGATGGTACATATACGATTGCCCTGATTCCAGGTGAAAAATATGGATTGACGGCGACAGCAACAGGATATACCATCGATTCGGATTCGTATTCCAGTTCTAAGAGAGACGAAAATACGGAGGTCACCAAAAATCTTGAAATCTGCAAGGCGACGGCTGGATCTTCATTCGCACTTCGAAATATTTACTTCGCATTTGATAAGTTTGATCTGAGAGTAAAATCGAGTAACGAACTGGATAAGCTGCTTAACGTAATGGAAGACCGCCCAACGATGGTTATTGAATTAGGCGGGCACACCGATCGAAGAGGCTCGGCTGAATACAATCTGGTGTTATCAAAAGAGCGGGCGAAAATTGCAAGAAATTATCTTATTCGAAAAGGCATTTCAGGCAACAGGATCAAAACCAAAGGTTATGGCGA